>JAEEQL010000111.1 GCA_016285265.1 Lachnospiraceae bacterium | reverse complement strand
TCGTCCGCTCCGCGGCTTCCTTATAAACCTCAAGCTCCTTATAACCTTTTTGCAGCCTTATCGTCTTCTTTGTCCCGTATACGGCAAGCGAGTAACTGTTATCCCCTCGCAGGATCGATCCTACTTCCCTGTCCCCCAGAAGGATATCGCACGGTGCAATCGGTCCGAATCCGTAATCACATATACATCTGTTATATGCGTAACACTCCGGACACATAAATATCGTATTGGTAGTTGAACGTGAAAAGTAAGTCTTTCCGCATTCCTTACATTTACAATGAACATCGCGTCCGCCGCAGTTAACCTTCGCAAACCATGCGGTCGCTTCCAGTTCGGTCAAGGTTCCCGGAGCATCGGGGCCTTCCGTCTTAAGTTTTCCCGTGATCTTCAAAAGCAGGGAACCGTCTTTGCGGTCAAGTACCTCGAGCCTGTTATCGTAAGTCGGATGATGATCCTTCAAAAAGAGATCCGCTTCCGATTCCTTTTTTGATTCGGGCAGTGATGACATAAATCCCCGCTGAAGGTAAGAGTCAAAGACTTCCACTTCGGGAAAAGAGATCTCCCAGACCGCCAAGCCGCACTCCATCCTGAGGCATATGAGGAAAGGTACGTCTTCACGGACATCCCCGTCTTCAATGCACCATTTTGCGGACTCTACGGAATACTTCTTTTCACCGTCCGAGCCCTTCATTATCAAAGTTTTTACCGGATTTCCGGAACCTAACATTTTGGCAGATCACCTCCGTGCCTTTTGCCCTCCGGGGGCTCAGTGAAAGCACTTCTATGGATGTCATTATATCTCATTATCGGGCCGATAAAAATCCCGCAATAATTTCCTGTTTAAATTCTTACGCTCTTGTAATATTATACAGGAGAAGTTATAAAATAAACCAATGCTACAGGAGCGAGGGGTATATGGAAGTTTCACTTACAGGCGGATATGTTACGGATTATGATGATTTTTATCTCTGGGTCGAGAATTTCGAAGAGGACGCAGATGCAAGTGTCGTCGCAAAGGATGACGAAGGCGAAGCAATCTCCGTAACAAAAGCAAGAGTCGGCATGGTCGTAGCTCACTCCGAATATGAGAGCGAAGACGATTATGATGCAGCCGTAGAAGATCTGCTCAGCGAAGAATACGACACTTTCGCGGAATTCGTTACAGACAACGGCATATACTATGTCGGAGTCGAGCATCTCGATGAAGGTCAGAGAGTTGAGTCATTCGAGATCGAAGACGACGTATATTACTGCTGATAAAAAGGCACCTCTTTTCAAAGGAGGCGCCGGTATGACTGTATCATTAAAGCGTAGCGGCTTTCGGCTGCTACGCTATTTTCTTCCCGTAAGATAATACACGGCAAGTGCGGTCCTGTGTGTGAGTCCTTCTTTTCCCAGGATATTGGAGATGTAATTCTTGACCGTGCCTTCGGATATATAGAGCTTGCCTGCGATCTCTTTGTTGGAAAGGCCGTCGGCCACAGCTTTTATGATCTCGAGCTCGCGGGGTGAATAATCCGAACCGTCAAAGGCAGAAGAAGATGCGCCGGTCTCTACCGAACTTCCTGCCGTAGTCGATGCCAGCGACTCAAGCACGTTTTCTTCCATAACTCCGAGTCCGTTATACACAGACTTGATCATCTGCTTTAAATGTTCAGGAGTGTGGTTCTTGATAAGATAACCCTTTGCACCGTTCTTAAGTGCTTTCCTTACCAATTCGTCGTCATCAAAGGTCGTAAGGATCAGGACCTTACCGAGTCCCTCTTCGACGATTATCTTTGTCGCTTCTATGCCGTCCATCTCCGGCATCTGTATATCCATAAGGAATACATCGGGGGCGGACTTCCTTGCAAGCTCGATCGCTTCCTTACCGGTTCCCGCAGTTCCGAGAACCTCGAATTCGTCATCGACATCCAGGATAATCTTCATTCCGTCCCTGACAAAATCACTGTCATCTGCGATTATAACTTTTATCCTATCCATATCGGCTCCGTTCATCCGTCTATCGGCAGAAGCATCGTGACCTTAAATCCGGCTTCCGACTCAAAGCTTATCATACCGTTAACGCTCCTGGCTCTCTGCCGCATTCCCGATATGCCCATTCCGTCTTCGATCTTGGCGCATCCCGCGCCGTCATCCTCTATGGTGCAGCGCACCATCTTATTCATCACGACTATAACGATCTTTATATGCCTGCATCCCGCATACTTCATGGAGTTGGACACGGCCTCATAGGCATTGTCCAGTATCACCTCCCAAAGATTATCGGGAACTCTGGAAACATCTCCTTCGGTGGACAGGTCTGCTTCAACACCTTTATTATTGCAGTCTTCGCAGAGCTCATAGAGATGGAGCATTGCGATCTTTCTTTTTTCGGGACGCTCCTTGCGGAGTATCGCACGTATCTCATCCATCCCGGTCCTGAGCTGATCTATGACAGCCTGAACCATGCTCCCTGCTTTTTCGGGATCCTTGTCCATCAGGACCTTGACTCCCTCAAGCTGGTATATCGATCCGTTGATGTTGTGGCCGAGTCTGTCGTGAAGCGTCTGGGACAGTTCCGCCCTGTCTTCGAGGATCTTGTTCTGTGCGTTCAGCATGCTCTTGTTCAGCTCCGCCCTCGCACTGTATTCCTGATACTGCATCTCCTTCTTGAGGTTCTGCTCGGTCTCAAGGTCGCTCTTATTTCTTTTAATCAGTTCCCTGATGACGTAGTTCTGCTGGATGTAGAGCGTCGCCATCATGAACACGATCACAAACAGAGTAAGGAAGCCCATCGGTGTCTCAATGATAGTAAGGATCATCGGAGCAAAGTAGACCCTGTGATCGATCTCCGGAAAAAGGGAAAGGATCTCATAAATGCTCAGGAATCCGAAAGGAACAAAATACCTTCCTCCCATATATATCAAAAGTGCAAAGACTATGCAGGAAGTGACAAGACATATGAGTTTCTTTCTTCCCTTGAGGAATTCGTTTGCCGCAAGACATCCTATATATAACGAAACGAGAAGGAGTATCTTTACAGATACCCCTGTCCCTTGAACCGTTTTCATGATCCCGTATACGCTGAACACAATGAGAAGTGTCAGTTTTATAAGCAGGAAATTTTTATCCCTTATATTCTCACTCATGATTCCTGATCTTGATACCGATGCTGCCCAAACCCAAAGTGACAATAAGATATGCCGTCGTTACACATAATATCATAAAATACACCTTATTGTCCCCAAGCATCATCATATCCGTGGCATCAAGAAACCACTTGGAAGGCATGAGATACGACATTGTTTTGATGGCATCACCTGCAGCATCAAGTGAGAAATACAGTCCAGACAGAAGCGAAGATAGAGTCCACAGGATAAACGCCGAAACGGTCGCGCTCATGACATCATCAAACAGGATTCCGATCATAAGGCTTATCGAGCAGAATATCAGTCCGAGCAGGAAGATCATACTGAAAAAACCGATGCGGCTCATACCGAGTTTGTCCTGATCGATAGTCAATGTGATCAGACTCGTCACCACAGCATATATAAACGATACGATACCGCCGCACACAAATTTTGCTGCGAAATACTGTGAATCGGTGAGGAGTGTGAGCTTAACCCTGGTAAGGACCATATCCTTTCTTTCACGTATGACCGAATATGCTATCAATGCTCCGCCGAACACAAAACCGAGCGTAAGAAATGCAAATGCGTAACCCGTAAGAGCCTTCTGATCGAGCTGTCTGTCGGTAAGTGTTCTTCCGCCTTCAGAATCTGTCAGAACGGTTTCCTTTGCGGGAAGTGAATCGTGCAACGCATCAAGGTTTTTAATGATATCGTCCTCACTTCCCATAAGCAAGGCATTCGATACCTGCCCCATGAACATCTTTATCTCATTTTCAAGAAGATCGCATCTTACGTCATCGGAAAGTATAAATACGTTAAGTGCTCTATCCGTATCACCGTTTATGACATATTCATCAAAATCCTTATTCAGATACAGATCCGCACCCACAAAGTCGTTGTATCCGTCAAAAGCCACATGATCCGTCACTTCGCTTTCGGATATATCCGGAGTCTTTGCTCTCACCACAGTGATCATTCCGCTTTCGGCCAAGCCGCTCAGAAGGCGGTCGGACAATTCGCTGCAAGATGCGTCATACACCTTGATCACGTACTTTCCGTCTCCTCCGAAATATCCCACTCTTTCATCCGCATCATCTATATCGATCACTTCTCTGCGTTCGGCCGCATCGCGCGATCCGAAATTCTCCGCCTGAAGTCTGAGCATCAGAGTCGACAATACCGGCATGGCGATAAGGAATACCCAGAAGATGATATTTCTGAATAACAGTTTAAGAGTTGTTTTTATTATGCCGGTCATTATCTTACTCTCCTCTTTACTTCCGCAGCTCCGACCGAAAGAGCCGAGCACACTGCGGTTATCACGACAGGGACTGATATCGCACTTGTCACATAGTCGCTCTTTCCCATGCTCGAAAGTTCAACCAGGGCTCTGTTTGAATGATAGATGGGCATAAGATGTTTAAGCCACTCAGGCATGGAAGAAAGAATATACGACTCAAATGTTCCGCCGATAAATCCCATTGTCCAGATAAGTGCAAAGGCTATGAATATTGCCGCAACGGTGCTGCTTGTAAACTCATACAGCATAAGGCCGAATGATGAAGCCGCTATGATCAGCACCAGGACGATCACAGAAGAAAGAAGGATATTACCCCAGTGCACTCCGAGCAAAAGTGAATTGAATACTGCGGCGATACCCAGAGATATACTTACCGAAGCAACAAGGGGCACAAGTCTCGACATATAGATCTGAAAAGCTGACAGATTTGATACCTGTAATCTCTCGGGGATGTTGTGCTTCCGCTCATTGGTGAGCAGCCCTGCGGCACACACGATAGCAAGCCAGCCGAAATAAACTATGTAGATGATCCCGTAATAATCAGTCGAGTCTATTGCTGGAGCATAATCGGGATGCTCAACATGGATCCGTACATCTTCCGTACTTCCGCTTATCATCGCGGTAAAGAAAGCGTTCATGAGATAATCCAGGACTATGCCTTCCGTTTTGGCATCTTCGGATCTGTAAACCGTATACGAATCCCGTCCGAATTCCACGAATCCGCCAAGATCGTATGCATTCATGCTTTCCTCAGCGGTTCCGGTTTCATATTCGACAAAGTACACTCCGTTTTCTTCACCGATGTCCTTGAGAATGTCTATATAAGGATAGAGATCACTTTCTTCCTCTATGCTGTATCCCGCTTTGAATTCGGACGCTCCTTCATGGCTTTCAAACAGTGATGAAAAAGCACTGGCGAGGACCGCGGATATGATGACGGGACCGATGATATAGATAACGAGGTTGATCCCGTTTCTGAACATGATCTTGAAATTGTTTTTAATCAGATATCCGATCATTACATATCCCTCAGTTTCTTTCCGGTAAGAGTAAGGAAAACCTCCTCCAGCGTAATGGAATTCGTATCATCCGAAACAAGCTTTTTAAGCTCCTCACTTGTTCCGCTTGCGATAACCTTGCCGTTATCCATGATCGCGATCCTGGTGCAGATTGCCTCAACCTCCTCCATGTAGTGGCTGGTATATATGACGGTTGCTCCGTTTTTATTGGATTCCCTTATCTTCTCGAGGATAAAGTTTCTGGACTGGGGATCGATCCCCACGGTAGGCTCATCGAATATGATCAGTTCGGGGTGATGTCCTATCGCACATGCAATGTTGAGTCTTCTCTTCATACCGCCGGAAAAAGTCTTGGCATAGTCATTTCGCCTTTCCGAAAGACCGACATATTCAAGAGACTCGTTTATCCTGCTTTTAAGCTCCGCACCCTTTATTCCGTAAAGCGAAGTAAATAGCTCGACGTTCTCCCACGCCTTGAGATTTCCGTGTATCGCAAGATGCTGGGGAATATATCCGAGCTTTCCGCTGAGTTCTCTTTTATTCTTCCTGAAATCCCTGCCCATGAATTCAACACTTCCGAAATCGGGCTTTATCAGGTTGCATATCATATTCATGGTGGTACTCTTACCTGCGCCGTTGGGTCCGAGCAGTCCGAATACCTCTCCCTTTCCTATCTCGAGATTCAGATTATCAACCACTGCCCTGTTATCATATTTCTTGGTCAGATCGATTGTTTTTAAGATCGTTTCCATTTCATTTCTCCGTTTCTGAAAAACGTAATTCCTGTCTGCATATATACAGTACCAAGTCCCATGACCTCCTTGTAGTGAAAAAAGAAACTATTTGGATATGACTAAAGTCACATTCTCCCAAACAAAGAACCGGCCCTTCCGGACCGGTTTCTCATATTCCGCACTGCGATCCTTATAAGGACGCAGTTTGACTCTTTATTTGGCGAATTCGTTGTCCGGGCAGGGGCGGGATTCCGTCTCAACCCATGCGGGAGCAAATCCGCTTCCGAGAGCTATCTTCCACGAAGCAAGATTGGAAAGACTCGTTCCGTAATAAGGCAGCGCCCCTCTCTTTTCAGCCTCGTTCTTAAGCAGGGTCACCAGAGTTTTTCCGATTCCGCGTCCCCTGTATTCAGGCAATACATCGATCCCGATCTGCCACATAAGCGGAGTGTCCGCAGAGCATCCTGCCATGCCCATTATCTTCTCCCCGTCCAGTGCGACAACCGCAAGTACATCGGGTCTTTCCGGCTTGAACTTGTCACAAAGTGCGTTCGAGAACTCTTCCTTTCCGTAGAAAGAAGGTATATCCTTCTGTTCAAGCCACCTGATCTGCAGACCTGTCCTGAAATCCGATGTATCCTTCCCGGGCAGGAACATATGATGAGTCAGTGCCATCTTGTATCCGTATTTTCTAAGCTCGCACTCCAGTTCATAGAAATTGTGCTGTTCGAAAAGCCAGAAGCCCGTTTTCCCCTTCACCCAGTTCTCAAGCCAGGGATGGATCCGTTCATCCGCTGATATAACCGCATTCTTTCCAAGTGTTGCCATCTGCAGGAAGAACGGATCATCGGAAAACTTTCTTCTGTTCTCATGCAGGCAGGGTTTCGTGATGACATTCTCATCACGCTCGAAATCATCGGGGTTGCAGTTGAATTCAATTGCAAGTTGTTCAAGTACTCTTTTATCTATCATATAAACACCTCAAACACTTTCAATATATCACAACCTCTTACTTCATGACAGGCATCACACATTATTGTGATATAATGTTTCCCTGTAGAGGCAAAATTAAAAATGAAGAAAAGAATTTTCATAATTGAAGACGATCCTTCGATCAATCACGGAATAGAACTGTCACTCGGAAGCGAGCTGTACGACTTCTCATCCTTCCGCTGTCTGAAAGACGTTAAGGATACGGACAAGGCGGATCTGATAATACTGGATGTCAATCTTCCCGACGGAAGCGGATTTGATTTTCTCAGGGAACTCAGAAAGTCATCACAGGTTCCCGTCCTGATCCTCACCGCAAACGATACCGAGCTCGATGAAGTAACCGGGCTTTCCCTCGGTGCGGACGATTACGTGACCAAGCCCTTCTCACTCATGGCACTCAGGCTCAGAGTGGAGAAATTGCTCGGAAGAAGCGGAAATACATTTGCATATGACAAACACGGACTGAGCCTTGATTTCGAAGGCTTAAGATTTCTGAAGAACGGAAACGAGATCGAACTGAGCAAGACAGAGATAAGGCTTCTGAGATGCTTTACCGAAAATGAGGGAACGACTCTTTCAAGAGACAGGCTCATAGAATATGTCTGGCAGAACGAACAGTTCGTTGATGAGAATGCACTTACGGTTTCCGTCAAGAGACTCCGTAACAAGATAGAAGATAAGAACGAGAAGCTGATCCATACCGTTTACGGCATCGGTTACGTATTTAAGCAGGAGCAGTGATATGTTC
>JAEEQL010000110.1 GCA_016285265.1 Lachnospiraceae bacterium | reverse complement strand
TCCTCAGCATTTTTCAGAATGAGCTGTCTTGATACCTCCGACCAGTTGGCATTTTCATACGCATTTATGAAATCGAGAACGGGAGCATATTTACCGGTTCCGTCAAGAAGTGCTCCGGAGATATCCTTGGAGACCTTGACCAGATCGAGTGCATCCTTCATGGGCTTATCGAGCATGGCATCGAGTACGGAGAAAAGTCCCATCAGGAAAAGCTCCGATGAACTTGCAGCAAGTCCGAATACGGGTGCGAGCAGTTCGGCAAATCTTGCCCTGATGAGCGAGATCCTTGTGATCTCACCGGGCTTGTCGGCACAGAGCTCCTTGGTGACCGCCGTGTTGATCCAGCGCTTTAACTCTTTCTGACCGAGCATTGCCGCCGCATGCCCTACGGTCGAGATTCCGGAATTGACGGTCATACGGTTGACCATCGCAAGGAGTGAGATAACAAGTGCCGTATCGTGCTCAATGACTGAAGCAGCCTTATCAAGATCGAAATCGGAATCGTTGACGATATTGAGGAGCTCGATATATGTAGCCTTCATCGGGCTTACATCCTTATCGTCATTTATAACGGGAAGCCTGAAGAACTTTCCTTCGTAAAGATCATATCCGCCGCCCGCGGTGAGCACGTCGTAATCCTCCTGGGTATTGACGTTGACCGCAACGAGCGAAATATTCGGATAAACCTTCTCAAAATAGATCTTTGCCTTGGATATGTCGATCTTCTTGTGATCGAGAAATACATAATCGACAAGGTTAAGGACGGGCTTATATTCTTCAAACTGCTTTACGGCAAGCTTTCTTATCGCAAGCCTGTAGCCCGATGCCTTAAGCTCCTTCAGTCTGTTTACATACAGTTCCTCGGGAACAACATTGTAATCAAAAAGAAGAACCAGCTTGTCGTGCGGCTCCGTAAACTGTTCATCTATATCGGAAAAGAGGGATACATTCGAGACTTCGACGAAGACAGCCTTGTCATCGGTAAGGGTACGCATTCCCATACTTTCGACAAGTTCTATTCCAAGTACCGTTCCCGCTCCGTCTAAGCTTCCGGTGCCGAGCATACTGGGATTGAGCCAGGAATTATACTTCTGAGCAAATACGGAATATGCTTTTACCTGTGTTCCACCGTCAAAAAGCGGTATCAGAGTTCCTAACATAGGCTTACTCCTTTAAGATACGATTCACCGTTATGAAGACCACCGCATAACTATAAATATTTTACGATAAACAGGGGTAAAAAACAATATTTAAGCAGTTTTTAGCATAATGTGGAGTAAAGTGTCGGAAATCAGGTCCAGCCGCCGTCGAGCGTGATTATCTGGCCCGTCATGTAAGAAGGAGTCTTGAGAAGCTGCACTATGAGAGAGGCAACCTCCTCCGGACTTCCGATACGGTCCGCGGGTATTTCCTTTTTCAGGGCGTCCATATCCTCTTCGGAAAAGACGGCGTTCATATCGGTATCTATCACACCGCATGCGATCGCATTTACGGAAATGCCGCTGGGTGCAAGTTCCTTGGAAAGAGCCCTGGTGAAAGCGTTGAGTCCGCCCTTGGATGCGGAATATGCGGTCTCCATCGAAGCCCCGACATTACCCCATACGGAGGAGATATTGAAGATCCTTCCGGAATGGTTTCTGAGCATGATAGGGATGGCGCATCTGCAGGTATAAAATGCGGAGCTGAGGTTCGTTCCTATAACATCCTCCCAGGCTTCGTCGGTCATGTCCTGAAGAAGTCCGACATAGGAGATGCCGGCATTATTTACAAGGACATCAAGGTCCGTGATGCCTTCAAAGAGCTCACGCACGTCCGCGGAAACGGACATATCGACACGCTCCGCGCATACACTGACGGAATACTTTTCCTCCAGATATGAAGCGAATTTCTCAAGTTCGCCTATGGAATTCTTGCAGGTAAGGATAAGGTCATAGCCGTCCGCAGCAAGCGCTTCGGCGATCGCTCTTCCTATTCCTCTCGAAGCTCCTGTGACCAGAGCGTTGGGCTTTTCGGAATCAACCACAAATCTTGCGGGCATGGATAAACCTCCCTTTTACAGATCGGATGCATCGATATCGAGTACGATGCGTGCGGTGAAATCGGGATACGCTTCCGCGATATCTCCGACGATGTGATTATACAAAGCTTCCCTGTCGGGTTCATCAAACCCGATTATGATATCGGCAAGGATCAGCTTGTTTTCGAAATCAACCCTGAAGCCATGCATCTGCATTACATGTTCATGCGAAAATACTATATCGGAAACTCTTCCCCTCATCTCGGATACCTCCGGATGGGAATCATCTCTCGAATACACGCCGACCGCTTCGATCACCACTCCGTACTCGGAATATATGGTATGTGTGATCCTGCGCGACAGCATATCTATCTCATCGGCACTCTTGGATGAATCAATCTCAACGTGGACCGAACCCATATATTTTTCCGGACCGTAATTGTGGAGGATCAGGTCGTAAGCGCCGTACACTCCGTCAAACTTACAGATGGCCTCCTTGATCTTACCGGTCAGTTCGGAATCGGGTCTTCTTCCGATGATATCACCGAGTGTTTCGGTGAGCATATCGAGTCCCGCCTTGATGATGAAGAATCCTATCAGGATACCGACAAAGCCCTCTATCGAAACATGGGCAAAGATAAATACGAATGCCGCAACGATGGTGGCGGATGATGTAAGCACATCACCGAGCGCGTCCTTACCGGAATTGACAAGCGCATCGGAGTCCACCTTTTTTCCGACAGCGGTGACATAAATGCCCAATGCGATCTTCACTCCCACCGCCAGGATAAGGATGATTATCTGTACGGTATCATAGGAGATCTCGCCGGGGTTGCCGATCTTTTTTACGGATTCTATTATCGCCGTAACACCGGCATACAGAACAAGAACGGAAATAACGGCAGCGCTGATATACTCAGCCCTGCCGTGTCCAAGCGGATGTTCCTTGTCAGGGCGTTTTACGGCAACCTTGGCTCCGATGATCGTGATGACGGAACTCATCACATCGGTAAGGTTATTGACCGCATCGGTCACGATAGCTATCGAACCGCTCGCAAATCCTATCACCGCTTTAAGGATCGAAAGGATCACATTTGCGATGATGCCTATGAAACTTGTCCTGACGATTGTTTTTTCTCTGTTCATTATCTCAGATGGTTTTACATCTGATCTGCCATGTTCCTTACTCTCTCGATAGCCTTCCTTACGGGAGGGAGAATGATCACGATAACAGTGAGGATCATCTCAGGGATCAGATAAGCAAAGTTGTAAAGTATGGGATATACGGCAGGTGCGAAGAAATCCTCGGGCATGTAATCCATCCAGAAAAGATATCCGCCAAGCGCATGGAACGCACCCCTGCATATTACCGCGATTATATATCCGATGATAAGTCCGTTCTTCTTTCCCTTGAAAAATCCGCCGACACCGAGTGCGGTGAACGCAAGGAAATAGTCACACATTACCTGAAGAGGGGAAAGCATATACGATCCGCCGCCACCCTGGATGAACTGAAGGATGCTGTAAACAAATGCCGCAGCGAAGCCTACGCCGGGACCGTACAGATATCCTACAAACACTACGAAAAACATTGAAAGAAGTGTGACAGACCCTCCCCAGGGAAGATGATAGAGCTTTACGAAAGAAAGAACAAACGCAAGTGCTATCGACGCACCCGCAAAAGTAACGGTCTTAACGGAGAACTTGCTCTTTGCGTCCTTCTTTTTGCCTCTGAAAACTCCGATGAGCACCAGGGCGATGAGCAGGGCTGCGATAAGTACGGCATATCCGCCGGCCCCCATTACATAGTAACCGTCTTCTGAATTCCAAAACATAACATTTCCTCCTTACGCCGGCATTACCCGGATCAAGTTACAGGAGCCCTAAGGCTCCATTGGGTTTCGGGACTTTTCCCGATCTCAGCTAAGTTAAGCACCCCAAATATTTGATTGTGCATCGGAAGGGTTTCCCGATCCGACCCGAACATAATAACACTTTTATCCGCAAAAAAACAGTAAATTATTTATAACTTTTGCCTTTGATAAGTGCAAGTTCCGCTGCGGTGAGTTTCCTGTATTCTCCTTCCCTGAGTGCCGGGTCGAGAGCGAGTTCTCCCATCTTCAGCCTCTTAAGACAGGTCACTTTGTTATCAACTGCTTCGAGCATTCTTTTCACCTGGTGAAAACGGCCCTCGGTGATCGTAAGATGAAGACCGTCGTCCTTCATCTCCGCCTTTGCGGGAAGAGTGGGCTTATCATCTCCGATGTCGACGCCTGCTTCCAGCTTCTTCATATCGTCATCCGATACGGGCTTTTCTGTAATGACCAGGTATTCCTTTCCGACATGCTTCTTCGGCGAGATCAGGTCATGGAGGAGCTCTCCGTCGTCAGTAAGAAGGAGCAGTCCTTCCGTATCCTTATCGAGTCTTCCCACGGGTGAAAGATTCTTCACGCCTTCATCCGCAAGGAGTTCTATAACCGTTACCGATGCGCCTTCCCTGGTGGACGATACGGTGCCCGCGGGCTTGTTGAGCATGTAGTAGTGGAACTTCTCATATTCGATCGTGCGTCCGTCAAAGGAGATCTCGTCCGAGTCCGGATCGATATGCATTCCGGGATCGTTTACGGGTTCACCGTTTGCAAGAACCCTTCCCGCCTTTATGAATGCCTTGATCTCTTTTCTCGTCCCTATTGAATTGTCGGCAAGAAACTTATCTATTCTCATATGCTCAGATCAGGTGAAACAGGGGGACGGTTCCGGTGTTTCACCTCAGTTAATAAATGAACTCCGCTATATCTCCGGCCATAAGCGCATGCTCGCACTTTGCCTCAGCAGCCCTGTCTCCCGCGAGAGCATGGATCCTCACTCCGTAAGAAGCCGCGGTATGTGCATCAAGCCCCTGTGCCAAAAGTCCTGTGATGATCCCGGCAAGCACATCCCCGCTTCCCGCGGTTGCCATTCCGGAATTACCGCAGTCATCATTGCAGACAATGTCCTCCCCGGGTGTGATCGTATAAGTCACATAACCCTTTGCGACAACGGTGCATCCGAAGTATTCGGAAACCGCAATGCCGAGCGACAGCCTGTCTCCGTCAGTCGGTGCATCCGGAACTATCTTAAGCAGTCTGTGAAGCTCGCCTTCATGGGGCGTAAGTATTATCTGTCTTCCCTCCGCGGACATTCGTCGCAGGTCATCCGAAAGATACCTGCCCGCATCCGAGGAGATGATCGTCAGCGCATCGGCATCGAGTACGAGGGGCTTTGATCCGCTCCCGTTTATCAGTGCATCAAGCTGTGATACGGCCTCCGCATCCGTTCCTATTCCGGGACCGGCAAGATACACATCGCTCCATTTATCGAGCAAATGCATCCTTCCGGCAAAGGAACCCGTATCGTAAAGAGCCTCAGGCAGTGCAGTCTGGATGATGATGCGGTTGCATTCGGGTGATGATATCTTAACCATTCCCGCACCGGTCCTGTATGCGGCACGTCCCGCAAGGATCGCACAGCCCGCACTTCCGAAGCTTCCGGAATAGATGAATGCTTTTCCGAATGTTCCCTTGTGACCCGAAGGATTTCTTTCCGGGAGGCACTCCCTTATGGATTGTGACAGACGTATCATTTTTCTTTCTTTCATGGGAGGTTTCCAAAGTCCTTTCAATTAAGCGGCATATATCCCGTAGAAAAACTCTCTTCTTCGTCATCGAGACATATAAAGGAAAGACTGAGCATCACTTCCCTTTTATAAGGAGAAGCTGTGTCATATACCGAATCATAGCTGTAGATCTGTGATGTGTACATCCTGTTTCCCGCGGGTATGAGGGAATCGTATATTCCTTCTCCCGTGACCCCCTTTCCGTCTACGGCCATTCCTTCTATATCGACCGTATAATTCATATCGGATCTGTTCTCTATATACAGCGTGTAGCCTTCGTGGAACCTGTCCGTATTCTCGCAGGCATATATCACAAATGAATCATTTTCGAATATGGGATGATACCCGGTCAGATCGGGGTCCGGAATCGTTACCTCCGCTGTCGTGTTGATGAATACGGGATCCGCGGCTTCGGCGATCCATTCGTACTTTAAGGAGTATATCAGAACATCATCAATTACCATCTGACTGATATCGTTTCCCGGAATATATGCATAGATATCCTCATATACCTGAGTGGTCGTATTCTTTTTGAAATTGCCCATCATATAAAAATAGCTTAATGATGTCGCAACTCCGTTGATCGAATTACACGTAACCCTTATATCAACATTCTTCCCGGAATAATTTTCTACGATAAATCCTACCTTTACCGCACCGGCAGGCCACGGATCCTCACCGGGAACAAGACCCGGAACATCGTATATACCTGAAACCGTGATCCTGATCCCGCCTTCGTCATAGATCACTCCGTCGCCGATAATACTGTAATCCGTCTCTTCAAACCATTCATATTCGCCGTCATTGAGCTTTTCATTCTTACGATAATCTGTGCCGATGATCCCCGCAGCCAGGCATATTACCACGGCCACAAACAGAACATCCAAAGTCACAAGAACGATTATGCTTTTGAATAACCGGTCACGAAAGCCTCTTACCGGCTTCTTACGCTTTTTGCCGGCACCTTCTTCACCGAATCCCGAATTCCAATCATCATTACCGGCGATCAAGGGTGCCGGTCTGTCCGGTTCCCCGTATATGACAGGCTCTGCATCTGTTTTTTCCGCATCCTTTGGAGAAAAGCGGATATAATATACGATCGATGAAACGGTCAATATGATCAGTGTCAAAAAAACAAATGCCAAAAAAACAATAATACCGGTTTCCATATATTTTCCCCTCACCAGGCTTTTATGCCGTTCCTTACACGATACATAATTATCTTATAACAAAGAAAGGCAACAAAAAAGCAAAATATCCCTATTCCTGAATCGGCTTCGGAAATAGGAATACTTTGCCTTTACTTTGAGACATATATATAACCCGCCCTATCATAAGATACGGTCGACTAATGGGGATTATCCCCTATATGTCTCAAAAAGAAAACATGTTTAGCAGAAAACGGCGGATTTTTGCAGAAAATGACAATCACCAGTCGGAATCCCAGCTTGAGTAATCCGAATCCCAGGAATCGTATGAATCCCATGAACTGTCGGAATCCCAGTCATAGCTGTAATCGCTGCTGTCATAGCTTGAGCTGCTTCCGGAGTCATACCATGAGGTATCCTCAAAATCCGTTCCGCTGTGATCATAAACGCGGTAGTCATCCGCAGTATCATCATAGATGATATCGTCGAGATAATCGCTGTCGGACATGTAGTCCCAGGAATCATATGCGGGATCGTATGAATACCAGGATCCGCTCTGATAATAATAGTCATCACCGTTATAGCGGTAATATCCTCTCGAAGGAGAATTATCGAATATCGCCATAAGGAATATTACCAGAAGGACAAGCAGGGTAACTCCGAAACGTGACATGAAAAAGAAACCCAGTATGCTTCCGATGACAGATCCTTTGCCGCGGCGGGGAGCACTCTTTGAAGGCTGTGGGCTGCGTCTTTCGGCAGCGTGACCCTTCTGGTCCGCTATCTCGGCTCTAAGTCTCTGATACAGTTCGTTGACCGCATAGCCCTCATCGGACCCCTGATATCTGATCGCTCTCTCGCCGTTTGCCTTGTTCTTATATACGACAAAATCACCGGTCTGGCTCTTGTAGATACCGAATGCCTTGGGCTCTTTGATGTCTTTACCGATGAAGAATCTTGTTATGTTCTCAGGCGGAAGCTTATGTGCGGTATACCAGGCCTTAAGCTCTTCTATCGTCTTAGGCTGGTCGGATGCGGTGCGGTTCGCGGTAGGCATCGATCCTCCGCAATAGGGACAGTAATTAAGATTATCATCGATCAGCTGATCGCAGTAATTACACTTAACCTTCATTATCTGCCTCCTTTCCGGCTTTTTCGC
>JAEEQL010000109.1 GCA_016285265.1 Lachnospiraceae bacterium | reverse complement strand
ACGCCTTTAGTCATATATTCCTGAATATCAAATTCTTTTTTCGTTTGTATTCCTATCCTTATATTACATTTTGCTACATTATATCTTACAAAACATAAAATGTCAATGTGTTTATGCAGAGGCTATAATGCTAATTAAGACCCGTTTATGAATTTGTCTTTGCATGAGGGAAGGTGGGAAACATGAGTATCGCATCGCTGGCTCTGAGCAATTACATTATGGTGGCAGAGCTTTTGGGATTGTGGGTAATGCTGGGATCCAACGTTCACCTGAGCAAGAGGACCATCACGGCTACCCGCATAGTTATAATCCTGATCTTTGTTGAGGCGATCTGCTGGGGAGTTGAAAGATATACAAGGGAGATAGGTTATCTTACGCAGACCAGGATCATCCTCACTCCCACGATCTATCTGCTTCATCCGATAATAATGCTGGGCATAATGGATATGGCTGAGTTTGTCAAAAAGCACAGGCTCCTTCTGTATCTTCCCGTTCTCATAAGTGCCCCTCTTTTATATTCTTCCCAATCGACACATCTGTTCTATTGGTTTGACGATAACAATCTTTACATTGCCGCAGACAGTATTCTGAAATATTACCCATATTTTCTCTTTTTTGTATATGTTGTATTGTTCATTGTCCTGTTCACGATGCGTTATGCCAGATTCGGAACCGTTGAGAGAAAAGGAATTCTGGTCAGCATAGTCGCAGCGTTTATCGGGGTTGTTCTTCATGTCGTATTTGATGTATACGCCGACTACAGTACGCTGTTCGCTTCGCTCCTTCTCATATACTATTTATCCCTGTATGTGCTGACCGCAAAGGAAGACTCTCTTACGCATCTTTTGAACCGTCAGTGCTATTATTCGGATTCGGAAAGGCAGAAGGATATCATCACTGCGGTTGTATCCGTGGACATGAACGATCTGAAGAAGATCAACGATACACAGGGACATGATGCCGGAGACAAGGCACTTAAAACCGTGGCGGAATGTCTGACTCCCAACCGTCTCAAGAATAAAAAGGTATATCGTATCGGAGGCGATGAATTCGCCATCTTCTATCTGAACAAGAAAGAGGAGACTGTTCTTAAGGATATTGAGCTGATGAGAGAAGAACTGTCCAAGACGCCGTACGTGTGCGCTTTCGGATATGAAATGGTCGAGGATAAGGATGTTCTCGGTGCCATGCAGATCGCGGATCGCGAAATGTATTCCAACAAGGCAAAGATCAAGGATACCAACGAAAGAAGGATCGCTGCCCACAAAGAAGCTACAATCCGTGTAATGCACGAAGCATTGGGATCGGGTATGTGGGGAATGGAGTTTGACGAAAACGGAGTGATGACTTCGGTTGAATGGAGTCCCGAATTTCGTAAGATGATAGGCTTTACCGACGAGAACGATTTCCCCAACAAGCTGGAGTCCTGGTCGGAACGGCTCCACCCGGATGATAAAGCAGCTGTATTAAAAGAGTTCAACGACGCTATAGCGGATTATTCCGGTGAGAAGAATTACGATGTGGAATACCGCTTTAAGGTAAAGAGCGGCGAGTGGAGATGGTTCCACGCGATCGGAAGGCTGCTTCGGCGTGATGACGGAGTTCCCCTTTCCTATGTGGGAATGTTTGTGGATATCACCGACCGGAAGAACGGTCAGAGTATGTAAGATAACACTGTAACACAGGAACTGTTCGAAGGGATATAACATGAAAGAATTTATTAAAGGCGCAAATCCGTATCTTCCGCTCTGGGAGCATATTCCCGACGGAGAGCCCAGAGTCTTTGAGCATAACGGAGAAAAAAGAGTATACATATACGGCTCCCATGATATCGAAAGGACAAGGTACTGCGGAAAAAACTATGTTGTCTGGTCAGCACCCGTTGATGATCTGACGGATTGGACTTATCACGGAATATCTTATGAGACTCCGTATGAGGATTCGATCCTTTTTGCACCCGACGTCGTAAAAAAAGGAGATACTTATTATCTCTACGCCGCAGAGAGATTCGGAAGCCTGGTTGTTGTGGCTTCTTCTAAGAATCCCTGGGGCCCTTTTGAGGATCCGAAGGAGACAAAACTCGGATTCGATCCCGGAGTTCTGGTTGATGAAGACGGAAGAGTATATGCATATTGGGGAGGATGCGCAGCACCCTGTTATATTGCGGAACTTGAAGACGATATGGCAACCATTAAAGAGGGGACTTTGGTCGAGAATCCCATGGGACATTCCACCTGTCCGTGGGATCCCGTTGATGACGGACATATATCCCTGATCGACGGCTTCTTTGAGGCATCAAGCCCCAGAAAGGTCATGGGCAAGTACGTTTACATTTATTCAAAGCGCTACGAGGTTCCCGTACCTGAGCTTGGTGTATATGAGCCATGCAATGCTTTTCTTTCTTATAAGATAAGTGATTCACCCTTCGGACCGTTCCATGACGGAGGAGATATCAGCTTTAACGGCGGAGAGATCCTCCACGACAGCGAAGGCAACGGCACCATGACCTACAGATGGGGAAACAATCACGGCTCCATCATGGAAGTAAACGGGAAGTGGTATGTTTTCTATCACCGTCAGACCGGCACCGACGAGTTCTCACGTCAGGCAATGCTTGAGCCTGTTGATGTTGCGATGGGAAAGGACGGAAAGCTTTATATCGGTGATGTAAAATATCTTGCCGGTGAGCCCGTGTCCTCAAAGCCTGTTGAGATGACTTCGCAGGGACCGCATATCAACGGACTTGATGCTTACAAGTGGATATCCGCAGGTTATGCATGCCACCTGTACGGCAGCAGGTTAAATGCCAACATCCGTCCTGTTTATGAGGAGCGTGACGATATTTCGGCACCTGTTGTCAACATTACTTCAGGGACAACCGTCGGTTACAGATACCTTCAATTCGGATCAAACTCTGCTAAAACGGTAACCGCAGTCCTTGAAGAGGCGAAGAAGGTTAAGGTAAATGTGCGTATCGATTCATACAAAGGACGCATCATCGGCAGCTTGGACTTTGACGGCTCCGTTAAAGAAGAGACGGCAAAGCTCGAAACAGGAGTGATCGGAAAGCATGCCGTTTACTTTGAATTCCTGTCGGAGGATGAGAACGAGGCATATATATTCGACAGATATACTTTTGACAGATAATTCTTTTACTGATTATCAGGAATCGTATGAAGACAAGAGATGAATTGATAAACTTTGGTCTTTCTTTTCCGGATACATATTCGGATGCTCCGTTTCGCGACACCAACTGGCAGCTTGTGCGCGAAAAGAAAACAAAGAAAGCTTTTCTTTGGATCTATGAAAAGGACGGCCGTATCAATATAAATGTGAAGGTCGATCCCGAATGGAGGGATTTCTGGAGAAGCACCTACAGATCCGTTATCCCGGCTTATCATCAGAATAAAGAAAAATGGAATACCGTCATTCTCGACGGATCGATCCCGGATGAGGATGTAAAAAGAATGATCGCGGAAAGCTACGATCTGATAACGGATTCACCGACAAAAAGGATCTATGAAGCCGTCAAAAAAATTCCCAAAGGATATGTGGCAACCTATGCCCAGGTTGCGGAAATGGCCGGTGACAGAAAAATGGCAAGGGCGGTGGGAAATGCCCTTCACAAAAACCCGGATCCGTCAACCATTCCCTGTCACCGCGTAGTGAACGCGAAGGGAGAGCTTGCCGGGGAATATGCTTTCGGCGGTGCATGGAAGCAGGCTCAGATGCTGAAGAATGAGGGCGTCGAGTCCGAGGATGGGAAGGTCGATCTTAAGAAGTACGGATTTAAGTGTTCCGGGAAATAAGTAATAACCGATGCAAAAGAAAAACAGGAAAAGAATAAGTGTTGTCAGCACTTGGCATTATATCAGGCTTGTCTACAGGTCGGTGCTGTTCGTGTTACTTCTTATAGCGTATATCAGGTTCAAGTTTTATTCCGAGGCTTCGATCATAGAAAGTGCGGAAAAAATGCCGCCGATCATAATCATTACCTGGGCGATATTTGTTGTGGAGATGATCTTCCGTTTCTTCCCTTCAAAGTTTGAAAGTCCGGGATGCCAGAAGCAATTTGCGAAGAACTATAAAAAATCCGGCAGAACCGATATTGTTATCCAGGACAATAACGCAACCGTACTGGTCCTGTTGATCTGGGCAGTGTTCAACGGCCTGTTCGGAGCCCTGCATATGGCAGGAATTCTGGATGATGGGATCATGATACTTCTCTGCAGTGCATATTCCATATGTGACATTGTCTGCATCCTGTTCTTCTGTCCTTTCCAGACATGGTTCATGAAGAACAAGTGCTGCAGCACCTGCAGGATATATAACTGGGACTATGCCATGATGTTCACTCCTCTTTTCTTTGTAAGAAAGAGCTACACCTGGAGTCTTCTGGTTTTGTCCGTGGCGCTTTTGGTACGCTGGGAGATCACATTCTATCTTCATCCGGAAAGATTTTCAGAAAAGACAAACAATTATCTCCTGTGTGAGAACTGTACGGAAAAACTCTGTGTTCACAAAAAGCAGCTCAACTCACTGTGGAAGCATATCGAAGAATACTCCGCAGAACGCATCCGCCGCCTGAAGAAATGATCGGCCATCGCGAAAAAACCACAGATCCAATTCCGACGGGATAAAGTCTTCGCTAATCCGTTGCTAAAAACGGAAGTATGAACATATAATAATAGAAGCATCAACAACTTTACGGTATGCGGAAAAGGAGGTTAATTAAATGTTCAAGAACGCTAAGGAAGTCATTAAATTCATCCAGGAAAAAGAAATCCGGATGGTGGATTTCAAGATGGTTGACATTAACGGAGCCTATCGTCATGTGACGATTCCCGCTGCAGAGTTTTCCGAGGACCTCTTAAAAGACGGTGTAGGATTCGATGCATCCAATTACGGATATGCCGTAGTGGAAAAGAGTGATATGGTATTCATACCCGATGTCACGACTGCAATGATAGATCCTTTCTGCGAAATTTCCACATTATCCATGTCGGGTAATGTAATGATCATAGATTATCCCAACAACAGACCGCTGCCCCAGTACCCCCGCAATATAATGCTTGCCGCAAGAGATTATATGAAGAAAACGGGAATAGCGGACAAGATGCTTATCCTTCCCGAATTTGAATTTTATCTTTTTGATGAGGCCGGCTGGAAGCTTGACGGACAGCATCAGGAAGCTTTTGTGGATTACGAACAGGCTCACTGGAACAGCGACAGCCAGACTCAGGGAAATGTAGTTCCTTTCCAGAAAAACTATCATGTCGCGAAGCCGTATGACACAACCTACGATTGCCGAAGCGAAATGGTATTAAGGATCGAAGAGGCAGGTATTCCCGTTAAGTATCACCATCCCGAAGTCAGTGCCAGCGGTCAGTTCGAGATCGAACCGCTTCTTGGCGAAGTCACTCAGATGGCGGATGCGACCGTTCTTATCAAATACATAATCAAAAACACCGCTCAGGAATACGGAATGTGTGCAACCTTTATGCCCAAGCCTGTTTACGGTGAGGCAGGAAGCGGCATGCATGTTCATATGCTCCTGATGAAGGGAGATAAACCCGTCTTTTCGGATGATAAGGGTTATTCGCACCTGAGCAAGACGGCACACTATTTCATGGGCGGACTGCTTAAGCATATCGATTCGCTTTGCGCACTCACCAATCCGAGCACCAACTCCTTTAAACGTCTTGTTCCCGGTTTTGAGGCGCCAGTAACGGTCGGTTACGCAACATCAAACAGAAGTGCGGTTATCCGTATTCCCGCTTATGCCAAGACGCCCAATATGCGCCGTTTCGAACTCAGAAATCCCGATGCGACATGTAACCCTTATCTCGCATATGCTGCGATCCTTATGGCAGGTCTTGACGGTGTTAAGAACAAGATCGATCCTCATAAGAACGGATGGGGACCCTTCGATGTAAATCTCTATCATCTTCCCGAGGAAGAAAAAGCTAAGCTTAAGGGACTTCCCGTCAGCCTTGATAAGGCACTTGATGCACTGGAAGCAGATCACGCATATCTTACCCAGGGCGGAGTATTCCCCGAAGATCTTATCGTGAATTATATCAAGAACAAGCGAAGCGAATGTGCGGATCTTGCAAAGATCCCTACCGTTCCGGAGTTTGACAGATATTTTAATTGCTAAGGGATTGCTGCAGGATTATTGACTTTTAAGATTTTTCAGGGCAGAGTTCGCTCTGCCCTGTATTATTATCACAGATTATATACCACGGATATAATGATAGGGGACCGGAACGGTTATACAATCAATGTGACGAATTCTCTTTGGAGACCGAAATGATAACAGATACGGAAGTAAAGGAGATACTGTCGGATTACATATCTGACAGTAAAGTACAGGAGATGAAACTGTACATACAGCACGGATGCGTTTCTACATATGAGCACTGTAACAATGTTGCGCAGTTAAGTTACAAGATCGATAAGAAGCTGTCGCTTCACTCCGATCTGAATGTGCTTTTGGTCGGAGCGCTTCTTCACGATTTTTATCTCTATGACTGGCATAACCATAAGAAAGAAGAACGTCTTCCCCATGGTTTTACGCATGCAAGGGATGCATGTAAAAATGCCGTTAAGTATTTTGATCTGGATGACAGAACAAAAAGGGTGATCTCCTGCCATATGTGGCCTCTCACCTTAAGAAGTCTTCCGAAAGCAAAGGAAGAATGGATCGTCTGTCTTGCGGACAAATGTGTATCGCTGCAGGAAACTCTGTTTACAAGGCATCATTAAAGAATCACCTAAGATGGAAAACATACATGCATTGATCGCCGGGTGCGGATTGGGAACAATTGAAGGAGAGATTATTCCGGTATCCGGAGGATTCATGCACAGGATGTTCAAGGTGCGGACATCCTCCGGAACCTATGCGGTAAAATGCCTGAATCCTGAAGTCATGAGCCGTCCGGATGCATTGAAGAATTATGCCGAAGCCGAAAAGCTTGAGCGCATCCTGGAGGATAACGGTCTTCCCGTTGTGGCTGCATTATCTATTGACGGTAAAAAGATGATGGAATCAGGCGGAAGGTTTTATTATATTTTCCCCTGGGTGGAAGGCGCGATCACGGATTTTGATGAGATCTCAAGCGGGCAGTGCTTTACCGCAGGTTCACTTCTCGGAAAGATCCACCGCATAGATGCACAGAATACGGAAGCCGGAGAACCGGAACTGAGCGAGGTGGATTTTGCTTCATTACTTGACGCTGCCGTGAAAAAGCAAAGCGTGATAGTACCGGTTCTTGAAGAGAATCTCATTCTTTTGGAGAATGCTCAGAAACAGCTGAATGAAGCAAGAAAAATGCTTCCATCCATGAGAGCGATCTGTGACGATGACATGGATCCGAAGAATATAATGTGGCATGAAGACGACGCATACATTATCGATCTTGAATGTCTGGAATACGGAAACCCAATAGCATCATGTTTAAATCTTGCATTGCAGTGGTCCGGAACCGTGACCGGAATATTCAGCAGAGAAAATCTTGAAGCTTTTTTCAAGGGATATCTGGAATCATATGACAACGGATTCAGATCGTATGATGAGCTGTTCGGGATTTCCTATACATGGATCGAATGGCTTGAGTACAACATCAGGCGTGCACTGGGAATGGTAAGCACCGATGCGGATGAAATAAAGCTCGGAGAAAGTGAAACCATTAATACGGTTGACAGGATAAGGTTCCTGGCATCGATCCGGGAAGAAATATGCACCGTACTAAATTCTCTCCCCGTACCGGATCCAAAGAACTATGAGACCCATGATGACAGACTCTGTTACATCGATCTTCTTTTTGAAGGTGAGCTGAATAATATCCCGCAGTTTGAATTACCCGAAGGATATCATTTTGTCTCTTACAAAGACGGAGATAAAGAGGCTTGGATCGATATAGAACTTTCTGCAAAAGAAGTACTGAGCAGGGAACACGGCGAAGAGTGCTGGCAGAGATATTACGGAAATGCCGAATCGGAGCTTCCGCAGAGAATGTTTTTCATGGTAGACGAAAACGGAAACAAGATCGCAACGGCAACTGCTTTCTATGACATT
>JAEEQL010000108.1 GCA_016285265.1 Lachnospiraceae bacterium | reverse complement strand
AATCCTTTTCGTAGGAACCAAAAAGCAGGCTCAGGATGCAGTTAAGACTGAGGCTGAGCGTTGCGGTATGTATTTCGTAAATGAGAGATGGCTCGGCGGTATGCTTACCAATTTCCGTACCATCCAGTCCCGTATTGCAAGACTTCGCCAGATCGAGAGAATGAGCGAGGACGGAACTTTTGATGTACTTCCCAAGAAGGAAGTTATCGGACTTCGTAAAGAGTGGGACAAGCTTGAGAAGAACCTCGGCGGAATCAAGGATATGACCAGAATTCCCGATGCGATCTTCGTAATCGATCCCAAGAAAGAGAACATCTGCGTACAGGAAGCCAGAGCACTCGGCATCACCCTTATCGGTATCGGCGATACCAACTGTGATCCCGATGAGCTTGATTACATCATCCCCGGTAACGATGACGCTATCCGTGCCGTAAAGCTTATCGTAAGCAAGATGGCTGACGCTGTTATCGAAGCAAGCCAGGGAACCTCTAACACAGACGCAGCTGAAGAAGCTCCTGCAGAGGCATGATCAATTTGTAACAGTTAACCTGATTTTTTAAGGAGAAATATTATGGCAGAAATCAGTGCTTCCATGGTAAAGGAGCTGCGTGAGAAGAGCGGCGCCGGAATGATGGATTGTAAGAAGGCTCTTAACGAGACAAACGGCGATATGGATGCCGCTCTCGAGTTTCTTAAGAAGAACGGTCAGGCTAAGGCTGAAAAGAAGGCCAGCCGTATTGCTGCAGAGGGTATCTGTTGCATCGCTTCCGAAGGCAACACTGCCGCTGTAGTAGAAGTTAATTCCGAGACCGACTTTGTTGCAAAGAATGAGAAGTTCCAGAACTTCGTTAAGGAAGTTGCCGAGCAGGCTCTCAAGTCAAATGCAGCTGACTTAAGCGCATTTATGGCTGAAAGCTGGATCAAGGATACTTCCAAGACCGTTAATGATGTTCAGGTTGAAATGACCGCTACCATCGGAGAGAAGATCTCCATCAGACGTTTTGCCAAGGTTAATGCTTCGGGCGCTGTTGCTACTTATGTGCACGGCGGCGGAAGAATCGCTGTTATCGTTGAAGGCACCGTAGCAGGAACCGAAGAGGCTCTTACCAACGTAGCAATGCAGATCGCAGCTATGAACCCTCAGTACATCTCAAGAGAGGATATCTCTGCTGATGAGATGAAGAAGCTCGAGGAGATCACTGTTGATTCAGCTCTCAACGATCCCGAGACCCTTCCCAAGCCCATCCTCGGAAAGCTCATCGAGAAGGCTCAGGCTGACAAGCTCTGGAGCGATGATGATGTAAAGGCTTACGAAGAGAACAAGTCCAACAAGTACCTCTTCAACTTCCTTTCCGATGCTGCAAAGGCTGCACTTGCAGGACTTGCTATGCAGGATAAGGCTAACATCGTTGCAGACAAGATCTTCAGCGGACTTGCTCAGGGACGTATCTCCAAGCAGCTTAAGGAGATCTGCCTCATGGATCAGGTCTATGTTAAGGCTGAGGACGGAAAGCAGAGCGTTGCAGCTTACCTCAAGAGCGTAAATGCTGATCTCAAGATCGCTAACTACGTTCGTTTCGAGACCGGCGAAGGCATGGAGAAGAAGAACGAGGATTTCGCTGCAGAAGTTGCAAAGCAGATGAACGGCTGATCCCAAACAGACACATAACAAAGAGTCAGGAGATAACTTCTCCTGACTTTTTTGTTGCTTAAGCGGTTAACGCGAAATGTATGAGTCTTCTCGCTTTTTCGTCGTCAGGCGCGAAACTTGTACGACGTAAGTTTCAGCTCATGCCGCAGGCCATTCACTTCGTTCAGGCCAGGCGGCCGTTTCTAACGCAGACGACGAAGCTCGAATCCTCATACATTTTGCGTCACCCGCAAATATAAAATAAGAGTCAGGAGAAGTTATCTCCTGACTCGGGGTTTATGAATTTCTGCTGGTGCGGGATGTTCCGTGAAGGATAAGGTTTTCGTCCGACGGATCCATCTGGATTATCCGCCCCTTTGAATCGTACTGGGTGAGAAGATTTGAGGATATCGCAGGCCTTCTTTCGCCGCCTCTCGTGATGATCCTTTCGAATTTCTCATCATCGCCCGAAAGAAGGGCATCCTTTATCGCCTTGTCTTCGAAGGGCTTGATGTGATCTTCCGAAAGGGAGTCGATATTCTTATCGAAATCATCCTCCGGCAGGGATGAAAATTCATCCTTTACCGTGCCCTTATGGAAGTTCAGGGAATCCTGTTCATGAAGGGGATCTGTTTCTTCGGTCCCGGCCTGCCGAATGCTGTCGGCGTTTTCTTCATCCGGCTGAGGCGCTCCGTCGTTAAGCGGTTTGCTTTCCCAGATATTACCGAAGATCCTGAGGATATTTGTCCATAAGCCTTTAAGGAATTCCTTTATGTTTCCCGCAAGTTTGCGTGTATCTATCGCACCGAGCGGAGCTTCCGGACTCGGCTTTTCAATGGCTGATTCATTTACGGGTTCGGGAGCCGGTTTGATATCTTTCTTTTCCGTCTTGGGAGAATGATCGTAATAGACTCCTTCGTCCTTCGCGGACTCTTCGGCAAGGGCCTGATCCATGGAAAAAGGAGCGGCACCCGTTCCTCCGGCATTCTTGCCCGAAGCGGCTCCGACCTTCTGAGTCGTATAATTTTGTACTCTCGATACGGGTTCTATCATTTTATGCCCTATATACGATGTTTATGGTATAATCTTTATATCTTTTTATATTTTATCTTTTATTGACCCGGCGGGCAAGTTTTATAGTTTTTGTCCTCAGGGCGGAGCTGATATGGAAAAGAACAGCAAGATATATGTGGCAGGCCATAAGGGAATGGTCGGAAGCGCGATCCTCAGGGAACTGAAGAAGCAGGGATATGAAAACTTTGTCCTGATGAGTCATTCCGAACTTGATCTGTGCGATCAGAGGGCTGTTGAAGATTTTTTTGAAAGTGAGAAGCCCGAGTATGTATTCCTTGCGGCAGCGAAGGTGGGTGGCATAATTGCCAATTCCGAAGCGCTTGCGGATTTCATGTATGACAATATGATGCTTGAGATGAATGTGATCCATTCGGCATTCAAAAACGGTGTCAAGAAACTTGAATTCCTCGGTTCTTCCTGCATCTATCCCAGAATGGCTCCGCAGCCCATGAAGGAGAGCTGTCTTCTTACATCGGAGCTTGAGAAGACCAACGAAGCCTACGCACTGGCCAAGATATCGGGACTTAAGTACTGCGAATTTCTGAACAGGCAGTACGGTACCGATTATATCTCCGTTATGCCCACGAATCTCTACGGGCCCAATGACAATTATCATCCCACGCATTCACATGTTGTTCCGGCACTCATCAGGAAATTCCATGAAGCCAAGGTCAACGGTGATCCCGAGGTGGTATGCTGGGGCGACGGCTCTCCCTTAAGAGAGTTTATGTTCGTGGATGATCTTGCCGAGCTCTGCGTTTTCCTTATGAACAATTACAGCGGTAACGAAACCGTGAATGCCGGCACCGGAAAAGAGATCACGATCAGGGATCTTTCCGAGCTGGTAGCAAAGACTGTCGGATACGAGGGGAAGATAGTCTGGGATACAACTAAACCTAACGGAACTCCGAGAAAGCTTCTGGATGTATCGAAGGCAGAAGCCTTGGGATGGAAGTATCATACTGAGCTTGAAGAAGGACTCAGAATTTCTTATGAGGATTTTTTGAATAACCCGATGCGAGCTGAGAGATAAAGTGTTTTAAGTCATATCGACCTGTAAACTTAGAGGGAAAGGAAACAGATCTATGGAACAAAACAACATTCACACTCAGGAAATTTCGGTAGGTAACAAAAGGCTCTTACAATCCGCAATAATTCTCTGTATCCTGATCACGCTGGCCTATATCCTTGAGGTCATAAAGGGTACCAGGACCATTTCCTACACGCTCATGGTCATAGTATTTGCTCTCGGCCCCCAGATAGCAGGATGGATCGTGTTCAAGGCAAATAATTCTTCTAATATTGTCAAGCATATCGTTGCCATCGGATATGCAGCTATGTACTGTTTTGTACTTTTCACGACGACCAATGTCCTTGTTTTCACATATGTTATTCCCATGCTCGTCATACTTACTCTTTTTGATGACAGGCAGTATATCACGATCATAGGAGTGGGTACGGTCGTTGTTAATATCATCTCGATCGTGATATCGCTTAAGAACGGAGTGATCACCGATACGGCAGTTGCCGAGATCCAGGGTCTGGTCGTTCTTATGATAGTCATTTACCTGCTCATGGTAAGCAACACCAATCATAACTTCCAGATAATAAGAACCAGGACGCTTGAGGATGCCAATTCCAAGACCACAGAGCTTCTTGAGAATATCCTTACCGTATCCGACAGGGTTACCGCAACCGCAGAGGAACTTGCCGGTGAGATGTCGACGCTTAAATCCTCCATCGATCAGACGATCGATTCAATGGAAGAAGTAAGACAGGGTACCAATGAATCGGCAGAAGCCGCGCAGTCCCAGCTCGAGCAGACCACACAGATCTCCGATCATATCGAGACCGTAAGGAATTCATCCGATGTCATTACCCAGAATGTGGAACTTGCCGCTGACGCCGTAGGCATAGGACAGCAGAATATCCGCAGGATGACCGAACTAACCGGAGAGGTTGATTCCGCAGGTAAGGATGTTGCGGGTGCACTGGAGAAGTTCAAGAAGACAGCGGATGAGATGAATTCCATCACCGTCATCATCACCGATGTCGCATCGCAGACCAGACTCCTTGCCCTTAACGCATCCATCGAGGCTGCAAGAGCCGGAGAGGCCGGAAGAGGATTTGCCGTTGTCGCAAGCGAAATCTCCAATCTTGCCGGACAGACCACTCAGGCAACCGAGAACATAAATACTCTCATCGCTGATGTCGTAAACCAGGTAGGTACCATGGTCACCACAATTGAAAAGCTTCTTCAGATCGACGACGAAGAGAGCAAGTGCGCCGCCGATACGGCTGAGAGCTTTGCCAAGATCTCCGGTACCGTCGATATCATCAAGCAGCATACGCTTGAACTTGATACACTTGTGGGAAGACTTTCGAGTGCAAACGACGAGATCGTCAACAGTATACAGACCACTTCAGCCGTATCCGAAGAGGTTACCGCGCATGCAACCGAAACATATGATGTAAGTAAGAAGAACCAGGATATCGTTAATAATATCAACGAACTGGTCAACAGTCTTAATGATGATGCCGAGCTTCTGAAGGCCGGCAGATAAGATTGTTTTTCCGGCAAAAGAAAATATGATTTGACACGGTCAAAGCAATTGTATACAATAATACAGGCTTTGGCCGTGTATTTTTATGACTATACGCAGATGCGTAGGAGGTTAGTAATGGAAGAAGATGTCAAAGAAGGCACTTCCGATAAATATTCTTTGAGGGGAAGAGTATTTTCGAGACTCAGGGAAGATATCCTGAACGGTAAATACGATGAAGGAGTAGAACTCAGGGAGATCGCCATCGGCGAGGAACTCGGAGTAAGCCGTACCCCCGTAAGAGAGGCATTCAGGCAGCTCGAGCTCGAAGGGCTTATCAAGATAATCCCCAATAAGGGAGCTTATGTTGTCGGTATCAGTGACAAGGATGTAAGGGATATCTACATCTTAAGATCCAGGCTTGAAGGCCTTGCGGCGAGATGGGCTGTGGATCATATAACCGAGGAACAGATGGAAGAGATGGAAGAGAATGTTTATCTCGCCAAGTTCCATACGGAAAAAGGACATAATGAGCAGATATTTGAGCTCGATAACCGTTTCCACGAGCTTCTTTATGAGGCATCGGGATCCAAGATCCTCGAGCACCAGCTCAAGGATTATCACCAGTATGTCCTCAGGATCAGGAAGAAAACCCTTGCGAGTGCGAAGAGAGGAACACAGTCCAATCTTGAGCACGAGGCAATCCTCGAGGCCATTAAGAACAAGAACCATGACGATGCCGAAAGGCTCGCACATGAGCATATGATCAACGCCTATAAGAATATGCTTGATAACGGACTCATTAAGCCCGAATGATCATTCTGTATAAGTAAAGTCCACGGGTGACGCGAATGTATGATAATTCGAGCTTCGGCGTCTGCGTTAGAGACGGACGCCTGACCCGAACGAAGTGAGTGGTCTGCGGCATGAATTAAAACAAATGTCGAACAGGTTTCGCGCCTGACGCCGAAAAGCGAGAATTGTCATACTTAGCGGCAGGACCCGTGATGAAATTATAAGGAGTTATTATTATGTCAAAGATTCAGATGACTACACCTCTTGTCGAGATGGACGGAGATGAAATGACCAGGATCCTCTGGAAGATGATAAAGGATGAGCTTCTTACTCCCTATATCGATCTTAAGACAGAGTATTACGATCTCGGACTGGAGCACAGAAATGAGACCGACGATCAGGTGACCGTTGATTCCGCAAATGCAACCCTTAAGTACGGCGTAGCCGTCAAGTGTGCAACCATCACTCCCAATGCTGCGAGAATGGATGAGTACAAACTTAAGGAGATGTGGAAGAGTCCCAACGGAACCATCCGTGCGATCCTTGACGGAACCGTATTCAGGGCTCCGATTCTTGTAAAGGGAATCAGACCCTACGTTTCCAACTGGACCAAGCCCATCACCCTCGCACGTCATGCATACGGTGATGTTTACAAGAATACCGAGATCAAGGTTCCCGGTGCGGGAAAAGCAGAGCTTGTATTTACCGCAGCCGACGGCACCGAGGTAAGGAAGACCATCCATGAGTTCGACGGCCCCGGAATCATTCAGGGAATCCACAATACCGATAAGTCAATCACGAGCTTTGCCAAGGCATGCTTTGAGTATGCTCTTTCAACCAAGCAGGATCTGTGGTTCTCGACCAAGGATACCATCTCCAAGACATACGATCACAACTTCAAGGACATCTTCGCGGATATGTACGAGAAGGAGTACAAGGAGAAGTTTGAGAAGGCGGGAATCGAGTATTTCTACACTCTGATCGATGATGCCGTAGCAAGAGTTGTAAGAAGCGAAGGCGGATTCATCTGGGCTTGCAAGAACTATGACGGAGACGTAATGAGTGACATGGTTGCGACCGCATACGGCGATCTTTCCATGATGACCTCGGTTCTTGTCTCTCCCAAGGGAGTTTATGAGTATGAGGCAGCTCACGGAACCGTACAGAGACATTATTATAAGTACTTAAAGGGTGAAAAGACTTCCACCAACTCCATTGCGACCATCTTCGCATGGACCGGTGCTCTTAAGAAGAGAGGAGAGCTTGACGGAATCGCCGAGCTTACAGCATTTGCCGAGAAGCTCGAGAAGGCCTGCATCAAGACCATTGAGGACGGCAAGATGACCAAGTCACTTTCCCTTATCTCCGATTGCAAGGATCCCTGGATCCTTGATTCGGAAGGATTCATAAAAGCGATCAAGGCTACACTTGAGACTCTTCTTTGATCAGATACAAACCATAACATAAAGCGGTACGGTTCCGGCGTTTTTGAAACTCCGTAACCGTCCCGCTGTTTTATGTTATTCCTGATCGAATCCGCAATCTGAGGGAACAAGTATTTTCTTCTCGAGTCCGCGGTTTCCGGGAATGGCATAATATCTGCCTCTTCCTTTCTTTTTAAGCCTGCGGTATTTTTCGAAGTATGTATAATTCATTCCGTCGGGAAATTTTTGATTGGTTATGATCGCATCGGCAGCTTTCTTCTGAAATTCATCATCATGTATCAGTTTGCTGAATTCCTTTGCATTGGACTTGCGCTGATTCTTTACCGCAGCTTCGATCATTGCCTGTTCTCTTTGCCTTGCTTTGGCTGTTTTGAATCCGTCTGATGTGTTCATGGCGATAACGGACGCGGTATTGCTGTTCATTATGGTATAACCTTCGACAAATACATATCCGGGATGTTCCTGCCTTGTATCTTTATCGCGCATAAGAAATTCCATGAGAAACGAACAATCCAGAATGATGTCGATCTTTTCTATGTTGCTGTCAATAAGAACGTAAGTAAAACAGATGATGACAACGGCTATAAGTATAGGCACCCAGATCACCGCCGGAATTGGTGTGAACATAAGTGTCCATCCGAACATGACACCGAGAAATCCTATTACGGCAAGTATGGTCGGAAGCGGAGATT
>JAEEQL010000015.1 GCA_016285265.1 Lachnospiraceae bacterium | reverse complement strand
GCTTTACCGAAAATGAGGGAACGACTCTTTCAAGAGACAGGCTCATAGAATATGTCTGGCAGAATGAGCAGTTCGTTGATGAGAATGCACTTACGGTTTCCGTCAAGAGACTCCGTAACAAGATAGAAGATAAGAACGAGAAGCTGATCCATACCGTTTACGGCATCGGTTACGTATTTAAACAGGAGCAGTGATATGTTCAGATACACAGAATACAATCTCCTGAATAAGATGCTCGATGATGCGATAAGCGGTGAGTTCGAAGAAAAAAACTTCGATGAGAGCGAGCTTTCAAAGCTTCAGAGTAAGCTTATGCGTTACCTCACAACCTCTTCAATTTCCGAGAAGAAACTGCGCGAGGAAAAGGAAAACATCGAAGAGCTTATCACCAATATTTCGCATCAGACCAAGACTCCTCTTACCAATATAATGATGTACTCCGAACTGCTCGGGGAAAAAGCGGACGGAGAACTGAAGGAATATGCGGAGGAGATCCATTCACAGAGCAGGAAGCTCGAGGATCTCATAACCGCACTGGTCAAGATGTCGAGACTTGAAACGGGTATCTTCAGGCTTCAGCCCGAAACAAATTCCCTTATGACCGTTTTGAAAAGAGCATATGATCAAGCTCTTCCCAAAGCAAAGCTTAAGAACATAGAACTCATTTTGTCCGAAGGCACGGATGCAAAGGCAAATATCGATCTTAAGTGGACGACCGAAGCTGTCTTTAACATAATCGATAATGCGATCAAGTATTCGGGTGAGGGAACAGGTATTAAGCTTAAGATCAAAACCTTTGAAATGTTCTCCTGTATAAGCGTCGAAGATCACGGAATCGGAATCGGGGAAGAGGAAATCCCCAAGCTTTTTGCAAGATTCTACAGAAGCAGGCAGGTCAGTGATAATGAGGGAATAGGCGTAGGGTTATACCTTGCAAGGCAGCTTGCGGAGGAGCAGGGCGGATATATAAAGGTTAAGTCGGCTCCGGGAAAAGGAAGCACATTCGAACTCTTTTTCCCAAATGTGTCAAAACTGTAATATTTCGGAAAGACCCTCGTTAGATTGTATTGATATGCTAAGTACATCAAAGTGCTTAGCATATTTTTTATGGAGGTCATAAATGGAAATCTTAAGAACCGAAAATCTGAAAAAATACTACAAACAGGGCACCGCACCCGTTAAAGCCATAGACGGTGTAAACATAAGTATTGAGCAGGGCGAGTTCGTTGCGATAGTCGGAACGAGCGGAAGCGGAAAATCCACACTTCTCAATATGCTCGGCGGACTCGACCGTCCCACCGAAGGCAAAGTATTCGTGGACGGCAAGGACATCTTCTCCCTTAAGGATGAGGAGCTCACCATTTTCAGAAGAAGAAAGATAGGTTTCGTATTCCAGGCATTCAATCTGGTACCGGTCCTCAATGTATATGAGAACATCGTTCTTCCTATCCAGCTCGACGGAAATGATGTTGACGAGGAATTCGTCAAAGAGATCATAAATATCATCGGCCTTTCCGAGAAGATAAACAGCATGCCGAACCAGCTCTCGGGAGGTCAGCAGCAGAGAGTTGCGATCGCAAGGGCACTCGCAACAAAGCCTTCCTTTATCCTTGCTGACGAACCCACAGGAAATCTTGATTCCAAGACAAGCCAGGATGTTCTTGGGCTCCTTAAGACCACAAGTGCAAAGTTCCGGCAGACAATAATCATGATCACGCATAATGAAGAGATCGCCCAGATGGCGGACAGGATCATCCGCATTGAAGACGGACATGTGATCACAAAGGACGGTGCCGAAAATGCGTAATGTCAAGAACAAAAAATGCATAGACAATCTCTGCAGGAAGAGCATGTTCGCAAATGTAAGGAGAAACGTGATCCTCATAATGGCGATCATTCTCTCCACAATGATGCTCACCACTCTCTTTACGGTCTCGATAAGTATCATAAAGTCAATCGAACAGAGCACGCTTCTTCAGGTCGGAACAAGCTCTCATGCAGGCTTCAAGTTCCTGACCGAGGAAGAATTCGAAGTCCTCAAAACAGATAAAGTTATCAGGGACCTATCCTACAATATCATCGTAGGATCTGTAGTTAACGAAGAGTTGTATGAAGACTATACCGAAATAAGGTACACAACACCGGAAAGTGCAGAGACATCATTCAGCCTTCCGAGCGTGGGAAGATTGCCGGAAGAAATGAACGAGATTGCAACATGCACACAGGTGCTTGATGATTTCGGTGTGCCTCATGAGATCGGACAGTCTATACACCTGATCATATACGACGGAGTAACAGTCCGTGAATTTGATTTCATTGTGAGCGGATATTGGGAAAAACCCTCCGCCGTAATGGCAAACCAGATCTATGTTTCGAAAGCATTTCAGGAAGCATATGCCCCGGCATGGAAGGATGCCGCAGATAAAGAAGCTCATCTTATGAATCAGAGCTATGCCGGCTCCATTAATCCGGATTTTAATTTCCCCCGGACCTTCGATCTGCAGGGACAGATGAATAACCTTATGGAAAGACTGGGTTTTGGTCCCGAGGTTAACGAAGGAGTTAACTGGGCATATGTTTCGGCAAAAGCAGATCCCACTTCGGTGATCATGATAGCATTCATCCTCATACTCATAATGGGTTCGGGATATCTGATCATCTATAACATTTTCTACATTGCCGTTTCATCGGAGATCAGATATTACGGACTGCTGAAGACTGTCGGAACCACAAACAAACAGCTTAAGAGGCTTATCATCAGACAGGCTGCCATTCTCGGACTTGCCGGCATTCCTTTGGGAATGATCGCAGGATACCTGGTGTCCGTTGTCCTGCTTCCCTTCATAACAAAAGGCTTTTTGGACGTTGACTGCGAGATCCATCCCGGAGTTTTGATCTTCGCACTGAGCGCGCTTTTCTCGTGGATCACCATAAGAATAAGCTGCATCAAGCCCTGTAAAGTCGTAAAGAAGATCTCTCCCGTTGAAGCAGTCAGATACAGCGAATATACGGGGTCACATCTGTCAAAGAAAAAAAAGATCAGAAAAGTCACTCCATTTTCCATGGCCGGAGAAAATTTAAAGAGAAATAAGAAAAAGTCATTTGTTGTTGTACTGTCACTGGCACTCAGTGTGATCATGATAAATGTCACGGTTTCGATCACTGAAAGCTTCGACAGAAACAAGTTTATAAGAAACTTTGCAAGTTCCGATTTTACCGTATGCGACGGTTCGATGTTAAACAAAAACCTTGGGAGCGAAAAATACGACGGAGTTTTGCAATCCGACATTGCTGAGCTGTCAGCTATCCCCGGCATCACAGATATCGGTGCGGTATACATGAGTGAATCCCTTCAGCATGTTGAGGGCACGCCGTATGAAAGAATGAAGGATCTATATGAAGCTTATACGGACCGCTTTGTGTATAACGAAGAAGCAAAGGAATCCTACGACAGATGGGTATATGAAAGGCACGTTATATCATCTCACGTATATGGCGTTGATGAGTTCGTCTTTGACAATATGGATATCGATTCGGGAGATCCCGACTGGGAGAAGTTTTCCTCGGGCAATTACGTGATCGTATCATCCTTATTCGAATCAAGTAAGGACGATACCGAGTACGCCCTGTACAGGGTCGGTGATAAGGTAAGTGTATGCTTTCAGGATGGAAGCACCGAAGAATATGAAGTTATGGCAATAGGAGATCTGATATATTCAATGGGTCCCAAGCACGGTCACGGAATGGATACTTATTTCACCCTTCCCAGTGATGAATATCTGGAGCACGCCGATTCTGACGGAGCCATGAAACTGTTTTTCAATGTGAACGAAGAAGCATATGCCAATGCGGAAGAAAAGGTTGCTGAGTATTGCTCGGAGATAAGCCCCATGCTCGGTTATGAATCAAGAGAGACTTATCTCGAATCCTTTGAGGATATGGTCAGGGTATTTCTGGTCGTAGGCGGAGCACTGAGCCTGATCCTTGCATTGATCGGTGTCCTGAACTTCGTAAACCTCACCTACACATCCATCCATGAACGCAAGAAAGAGCTTGAAGTTCTCAGAGCGATCGGAATGACAGGAAAGCAGCAGACCGAAATGCTCATAGGAGAAGGAATCATACATGTGATCCTGACTTTTGCCCTTGTACTTACCGTCGGACTGTTCTTAAATTACCTGATCGTAAATGCACTTGCAGGCGGGATGATAATGTTCTCCTATAAATTCGTTATGTGGCCGATCATAGCCTGCATCCCCGCATTCCTGATCATATCGGCGATCATTCCCGTCGCAGTCACACGAAAAAGATGATCTCCCATATATAAGAATATCCCCGGATACCGTGCGGTATCCGGGGATATTTTTTCATCTTCCGAAACAATCGAAACAGGAAACAGGGTAGAGGCTTGCGCTGTTTTACTTTACGGGGAAACGCTCTCTTCCTGCATATGTGGTGTGAAGAAGTTCGTGTGACTTGTGGGAGTTAGGCTCACCGAGGAACTTATCGTACAGCTCCTTTATCTGAGGATTGTTGTGTGACTGTCTTAAAGTCTGTCTCTCATCCTCACTGTAAAGAGCCTTCGCTCTCTTTTCCTTATAGGTATCTACGATATCGTCATCTTCATTAGGAAGGAAGAACTCCCTGACATAGGGCTGACCTCCGCCGTTGATGCAGCCTCCGGGGCATCCCATGATCTCGATGAAGTGATACTTGGACTTTCCTTCCTTTATCTCATCAAGGAGAACCTTGGCCGACTTCATTCCGGATGCGATCGCTACGTTGATCGTTGTTCCGTTCACATCCACGGATGCTTCCCTGATTCCTGCCTCGTGACCTCTTACGGCAGTGAACTCAATGGGATCCGACTCCTTGCCGGTAAGCTTGTAATAAACAGTTCTGAGTGCAGCTTCCATAACACCGCCGGTAACGCCGAAGATGACAGCAGCGCCGGTGTAGTCGCCCATGATATCCTGATCCCAGTCTTCATCGGGAAGTCTGTCGAACATGATACCGCTTCTCTTGATCATGCGGGCAAGCTCTCTTGTGGTGATAACAGCATCAACATCCCAGTTGCCGTTAACCTTCATCCGGTCTCTTTGTCTTTCGTACTTCTTGGCCGTGCAGGGCATTACGGATACAACGAAGATATCCTCGGGCTTAATGCCGTTCTGTTCCGCCCAGTATGACTTGATGATCGCACCCTGCATCTGGTGAGGGGACTTACAGGATGAAAGATGGGGAAGAAGATCTTCGTAATTGTACTCCGCATAGTTGACCCATCCGGGTGAGCATGATGTGATCATCGGAAGGACTCCGTTATTCCTGATCCTTCCGAGAAGCTCCGTTCCTTCCTCCATGATGGTAAGGTCGGCACCGAAGTTTACATCATAGACTCTCTTGAATCCGAGTCTTCTCATTGCGGCGATCATCTTGCCGGTGACCGGAGTTCCAATCCTGTAACCGAATTCCTCACCGAGCGCTGCTCTTACTGCGGGAGCAGCCTGTGCGATGACAACCTTGCCTGCGGCAAATGCTTCATCGATCTTGTCGATCTCGGAATGCTCCATAAGAGCACCGGTGGGACAAACGTTTACGCACTGTCCGCACTGGATGCAGGGAGATTCCGCAAACGATCTGTCCTGTGCGGGTGAAACGAATACGTTGAAGCCTCTGTTCTCGTATCCGAGAATTCCGAGTCCGTGTGCATTCTTGCATCTTTCGATACATCTTCCGCAAAGGATACATTTTGAAGTATCTCTTACAAGTCCGGGTGCGATCTCATCATAATGGGTCTCGCTGTGAACTCCGCCGAATACATTCTCTCTCGCGCCGGTGATGTTAGCCACATGGAGAAGCTCACATTTTCCGTTCTTGTCGCACTGCTGGCAGTTCTGGTTGTGGTTTGAAAGAAGAAGCTCAACACTGTGTCTTCTTGCAGCGGTTGCGGTGGGTGATGAGATGGTGATCTCCATTCCTTCGGCAACGGGATAAACACAGCTTGCTACGAGTCCTCTTGCGCCGGTTGCCTCAACGAGACATACACGGCACGATCCCTGGTTACACTCTCCGTGATTGTATGCACAGAGTGAAGGGATGTCATAGCCGCACTTTTTGGCGGCTTCAAGTATTGTAAGGCCCTCTTCTACCTGATAGGGGAGACCTTCTATTTTTATATTGATAAGTGCCACTTTAGGTTTCCTCCTATTCCTTGTCGATCGCCTTGAATTTACAGTTGCTCATGCACAGACCGCACTTGACGCACTTCTCGGGATTGATCTTAAACGAAGCAAGCTTGTGTCCTTCGGGAATGTAATCCGTTCTTTCGATACAACCCGCAGGGCAGTTTCTTGCACACATTCCGCATCCGATACATTTATCCGGATCGATCTTGTACTGCATAAGGCTCTTGCAGACATGTGCGGGGCACCTCTTATCTACGATGTGTGCGATATATTCGTCTCTGAAATGCTTGAGGGTAGAGTTTACGGGGTTTGCCGCAGTCTGTCCCAGTGCGCAGAGTGAATTCTTCTGGATGGTGGTGCTGAGTTCTTCAAGAACATCGAGATCTTCCATGGTGCCCTTGCCTTCGGTGATCTTGGTGAGGATCTCAAGGATTCTCTTTGTTCCGATACGGCAGGGTGAACACTTACCGCAGGACTCGTCGCAGATGAATTCCATATAGAACTTCGCAACGTCGACCATGCAGTTGTCTTCATCCATTACGATCGCACCGCCGGATCCCATCATCGATCCCTTCTTTACGAGGTTATCGAAATCAATGGGCTCATCAAGATATTTTCCCGTAAGGCATCCGCCGGAAGGACCGCCGGTCTGGATCGCCTTGAACTTCTTTCCGCCGGGGATACCGCCGCCGATATCATAAACAAGTTCCCTGAGAGTCGTTCCCATGGGCACCTCAACGAGGCCTACATTATTTACTTTTCCGCCGAGAGCGAATACCTTGGTTCCCTTGGAGCCTTCGGTTCCCACCTTAGCAAACTCCGCAGCACCTTCTCTCATGATGAAAGGAACACATGCGAGGGTCTCGACATTGTTGACTATGGTGGGCTTCTGCCACAATCCCTTTACAGCGGGGAAAGGAGGTCTGGGTCTGGGCATTCCGCGCTTTCCTTCGATTGAATTGAGAAGAGCTGTTTCTTCTCCGCAAACGAATGCACCTGCACCGAGTCTGATATGGCAATCAAAATTGAATCCCGTTCCGAGTATGTTCTCTCCGAGAAGTCCGATCTCACGTGCCTGTTTTATGGCTATCTTAAGCCTGTTTACCGCGATGGGATACTCGGCACGAACATAGAAATATCCGTTTGATGCACCGATCGCATATCCCGCGATCATCATTCCTTCTATTACAGCAAGAGGGTTTCCTTCGAGAATGGAACGGTCCATGAATGCACCCGGATCGCCCTCGTCGCCGTTACATACGACATATTTCTCGTCACTTTCGGAAGCCTGTGCAAAGGACCACTTACGTCCTGCAGGGAATCCGCCGCCGCCTCTTCCGCGGAGTCCGGATTCAAGGATCTCCTGTACAACTTCCTGAGGAGTCATTGAGAGCGCCTTCTTAAGTCCCTGGAACGCACCCATTCCGAGTGCTTCGTCTATCTCTTCGGGATTGATGACACCGCATCCGTGAAGCGCTACGCGGCGCTGCTTCTTATAGAAGTTGATGTCTTCCTGGCTTGAAACCTTGTCTCCCGTAACGGGTTCAACATAAAGAAGCCTGTCTACGATGGTATTGTTAATGATATCCTTTTCAACTATCTCCTCAACATCGGCTTCGCTGACCATGCGGTAGAGAGTGTTTTCGGGATAGATCTTGACGAAAGGTCCCTGAGAACAGAAACCGAAACATCCGACAAGATTTACTGTCACTTTATCCGAGAGGCCTTTTTCTTCAAGGACGGCCTTGAACTTTTCCATGATCTCTTTTGAATTGCTCGAAAGACATCCGGTACCGCCGCAAAGAACGATATGTCTCTTTTCATCCGCACCCGTAAGTTTGGAATCGACGCATCCTGTACAGGTTGCTATCTTATGTTCAAGTTCTTCAACAGTACTTATCCTGTTCACGCCGATGCCTCCTTTCTGTAGGATTCGATGATACCTTCTACCTGACCGGGCTCAACCTTGGGGTAAACCTTGCCGTTGATGCTTACCGCAGGCGCGATTCCGCAGGCACCGATACATCTGAGTGCATCAAGAGTGAAAAGACCGTCTTCGGTGGTCTCGCCCGCACGAATGCCGAGAAGCTCCGAAAATCTGTCGATGACGTTCTGGGCTCCCTTGACATAGCATGCCGTTCCGAGGCAGCAGCCGATAACATATTTTCCCTTGGGGGTAAGTGAAAAGAAAGAATAGAAAGTAACCACCCCGTAGATCTCCGCTACCGAGATGCCGGTCTTGGCGGAAACTATCTCCTGAACCTCCAGAGGAATATATCCGTACTCATTCTGGATATCGCTCAGGATCATCATAAGCGGGGTTTTTTCGTCGCAGTACCTGTCACAGATCTCTTCGATCTGCTTCACGGCTGCTTCCTGTAATCTGGCCATGAAATCCTCCTAAAAGACATATTTAAGACATATTTGAACTGTCACTCACAAAGCCTTATTTTACCACATATCAGCCTTCAGAAAAAGGAAAAAGAGCCCGAAAAACGCTATTTTTAGGCTCTTTTTTGCTATATATCATTATGCGTGTATACAATCTTATCCGCGAAGGTATGATACCACCGGCTGAATGTACTTCACATCCGATATGTCATATCCCTTTGTTATCATCTCGACCATCGTCTTCGACTTTTCATCGGGCTTCTTTTTGAGCGAACCTATAAACATCTTCATGGCAAGTTTGGAAGCTGTGTTCATCCTGTCATAGTTAAATCCGCCCTGACAGTAGAATGCTTTTATGTATGAACTCTGCTCTTCGCTCAGGACGGTCTTCATCATCGCTTCACATTCGGGAGCATCTCCGGGACATCCTCCGACGCAGATAAGTGCAAGCTTCTTATCCTTCCAGCCGGCTGCCCTGCTTAAGAACCAGTCCGACTTTACAATCTTGCTTGCCATCGCCCACCCGGCATAAACTATCGCATCATAATCCGAGTAAAAGGAATCATCCTTCTTCCGGACTTCCTTCAGTTCATACATATCAGCTTTCATCTCATCCGAAAGCCACTGTGAATATTTCTTCGTAAATCCTGTCTGTGATGTGTACACTACCAATGTCTTCATATCTTTTCCAGATTCCTTTCCATTTTCATGATCGTTTCTATTGTAACCGCAAGGTCTTTACCGCTTACGCCCTCGAATATCTCTTCGATTATCACGGCGCTGTTCCTGCTCCGGTTATCATTTTCTTCCAGGAATTTCCTGCACTTTTCGGTAACGAAGTATCTCTGCTTTCTTTTATCGTTTGTATCGGTCTTCATCGAGACGAAGCCCTTGCTCTCAAGCTTCAGCAGGATCTGCTTCACATTCTGATGGGAGCTTCCCATTACATCCGAAAGGTCATTCAGCGTCGGCGGCTCTTTGCACATGTTGATGCAGATGATCGCAAAGAACTGTTTCCACGTGATCTCCCTGAAATACTTATCCGCAGCAGCCTGGTATCTGTTGTCGAATGCGCTCAGCAGCCCGAGAAGGAAAGCCTGAGGCGGCATCTCCCCGAAGCTGACCTTGTCCATACTCATGGCTTTATCATAGTTCATCTGTGATTCCTCATTTTATGCAGAAAAAAGGTAATATATTACATTTCTTAAACAATGTAACATATTACCTATTATCCGTCAACCTGCTTTTTTCGGAATAAGTTCTTCAGCCCTTTCCTTCCATGGTAAATACAGTGCCTCCGTTATCAAAAAGAATCACAGGTATTCCGCTCTCGTCTTTATCCAGGGTGAATAATGTACCGTTTATATCCTCTCCGTTCATCATATATGAACCGTCATCGGAAAGCGAAGAGGTTATGTAGCCGGTATTGATCGCTTCACCATCGATATAATATGTAAATGAGCCGTCCGCAAGAATATCATAATATGAAGATCCATCATCATAGATCCATCTTCCCTCAAGCAGCCCCAAGAGCGCAGCTTCAAGAGACTCGGAATCATAACCTTCGACAGGCGCCTCACACGGGCAGCTTCCGCAATTATATTCCATGAATTCGAATATGGCATGACCGTCTTCAATGCTGAATGGATATTCGTATGTGTCAATCTCTCCGCTTTCGTAAAAATCTCCGAGCAGATCATAATAATCCTGACGGTGAATGATAACGATCACCTTGCCGGATTTTCCGTCTGTTTCGGCAGCATATTCAACCCATCCGATAGAAAGATCATCACCTCTTCCGGCGGGGCAGATATAAAGGGCGCCGTCCGATTCCAGGTACTGATCGTTATTATATACGGCATCTTCGACGTAATCCTTATCAACTCTTGCTGACAGGTACCGGGCCAGTTCATCAAGCGTTCCTATACCGGGTTCGGTCACGCGGAAATATTCCATATCGTAACCGTTTACCTGTGCGTTCACAGAATCCGAGTAATCCGTTTCCAATCCGCCCTCAAATTTAAACCAGAGATTCTGTGCTTCCTTGAAATCAGCTATCAGAGATTCTTCCGAAGGTACATCGGTATCGGAATCATCCTCGGAAGGCACCTCAGGTTCTTCGGGTTCGGGCTCGTCTGCCGTGATCTCGGCGGGTTCGGGTTCCTGAGGCTGTTCGCTTACGCTTCCGCAGGCCGCAAGGGCGATGGTCAGCCCCGTTATCAGCAACAACGTCATTTTTTTCATGATCAGAGATTCTCCTTTTCTCCTCGCGATATTACTTAATGTCATAATAGTAATAGAGATCTCCGCGTCATGATACATCCAAAAAGTATACTTATTCTCACGGAACCCTTATGACCTCACAGATGCTTCAATTCGAACTTTAGTTTTTCAAAATTGATGATATATGTACATGCATTCTCTATAAGCTCCACATCATGTGTAACGATGATTACGGTTCTGCCCGCTTCCTTCAGTCTCTTAAGAAGCTCCGATACCTGCAGCATATGCTCATGATCCAGACCGCTCGTCGGTTCATCAAAAAGAATGATGCTTCTTTCCGAAGCTATCGCGGAAGCGATCGCTACTCTCTGCTTCTGTCCTCCGGACAATGAAAGCGGATGTCTTCCGGCATACTCCGCAAGATCAAGAGATTCCAGTATCTTAAGCGCAGATTCCCTGTCCTCTGTCTTCTGGGATATCATCACTTCCTCCAGAACACTGTCCGTAAAAAGCTGATGATTCACATCCTGCATGACCATATAGATCTTCCGGCGTCTGCTTTTGTTATTCCACACTTCACTTCCGACTTTAAGTGTGGCCTTGCATCTTCTTTCCATTCCGCAAAGACAGCGTAGAAATGTGGATTTGCCAGCTCCGTTTGTACCGGTGACAGCCACGATCTCACCTGTGGGAATATCCAGCTCCGGAATGTCAAATACCGGCTTTTCATGCCGGTAAGCATATCTCATATTGCTCAGGGTCATCACACCGGGGGTGCCTGTCTTTGCATCCGTCCGGATCGTGACATCCGCAGGATTTTTCATTCCGTCAGCTCTCATCCCCATGGAGTGAAGCTCATCCCCGGAAAGTGATCTGAATTCTTCCGCAGGATATTCTCTTACGATCGCACCGTGATCCATCAGAACAGCCCTTGTAATATACGGAAGCAGATATGATATCCTGTGCTCTGCGATCAGTATGGTCTTTCCGTCTTCCCTCCATGCGGCTATCATCTTCTGAAGCTCGCACACACCTTTGTGATCAAGATTGGCAGACGGTTCATCCAGTATGATCACCTCAACCGGTTCCACCGCAATGCTTGCACAGGCGATCTTCTGTTTCTCACCTCCGGAAAGCTTAAAAATGCTTCTGTCCATCAGAGGTGCCATATCATGCCTGTTCACCACATCATTGATCCTTGTCTCTGTCTCATCCGGAGACATTCCGAAATTCTCGCACCCGAATGCCAGCTCGCTTGTGGTATCCACGTTAAAAAACTGGCTCCTTGGATTCTGGAAAACAGTCCCCACATGACGCGAAAGCTTTCTGAGAGTAGTATCACTTACATTCACACCATTCACGCTGACTTTTCCGGACAGTTCACCCTTATAAAAATGCGGTATGAGGCCGTTTACACATCTTACCAATGTGGTTTTACCGCATCCGGACGGACCGCACACCAGCACAACATCTCCGTCATTAACGGTAAGATTTATATCCCTGAGGCTCTCCTGCTCTTTTGTATATTTAAAAGAAACATTGTTTAAACAGATCATACGAAAAATCTTCCGATCCCCCACCAGACAAAACAAATGAGACACAATGCGATCACGGCAAAATCCTGTATTCCAAACCTTATATTCCAGATACAGGTTCTTCTTTTCCCTACATCCAATCCCCTTGTCATTGCTGCAGCAGATAACTCTTCACCGATCAATGAACATGAAGCTATCAGGGGAACCATCCTGTATTCAACCGCCTCGGAAGCCCTGTTTGCTCCCATTTCGATGCCCCTCATACGCATGGCATCATTGATGGATTTCGATTCCTCTGCAACCGTCGGAAAAAATCTGAAGATCACACTTATGGGGATGGTAAACTTATCGGGAACATGCATGCGGTTCATGGCTGCAAGGAACTCAGAAACCTTTGTGCTCTTGACAATATACCTGGCAAGGATAACGGTAGGAAGAAACTTCGTTATTACATACAGCATCAGTGCCAGTGCCGATTCCACCGCCGACAGTTCATGCTGCAGCGCTATTCCGGCATAGTAGCTTCCGATATATATCGATATTGCCACCAGCCCCGCCTTCCATTCTCTTTCTGCAAACAGCAGCAAAACCGGCAGAAATACAAGGATCCAGTAAAACACTACCATGTATTTCTCCCCGGCATTCCCTACAACAAAGACCGAGCTTGTAAAAAGCAGCAGCAGTTTGGTTCTGGGGTCCAGCAGCGAATGTGCATTTCTGTCAAGTCTGTATTCCATTATCAGGCAATACCCGCCTTCTCAAAATGCTTCTTTAACATCTTCGCTCCTATCCATCCGCCTATAAGACCGCAGACAAAATCCACTGCCAGAAGAACCGGGCACATCCATGCAGGCAGCATTCCTGTAACGGCATCTATATATTCCTGACCGAAATTCTGTCTGGTTGAAAAATAAGCTTCCGCATTGAAAAAGATTCCAAAGTAATTGGCCCAGCAGTATATTCCGGAAACAGCATAAGCCAGGATGCCAAGTTTCTTGCTTTTGTATCCTCCCGCGCGGTATATAAACTCCGCTATAAGTCCGGATATGCTTCCGACAACCAGGGCGTAATAACTCATTCCGGTAACCCACATCAAAGCTCCCATGAGCACATTAAGGATAAGGATCATCCCGAACTTTTTTACCTTGGTCAGAAACATCATATAAGGGATTCCGGTAAGTATCGGAACGAATACCACAAGAAGCACCATCATGATGGGTATGACTCCGGTCATGGCAACTGCACAGCATATTACTGCGCAGATTGCCGTATAGATTCCTACGTTGATCAGATCCTTTGCATTAAGTCTGTTATTCTGTTCCATTGTTTCTCCTCCTTTATAAATGATCTATCAGTTTTACATCTTCCAGTTTTGAGATATCATCTGCTGTTTTGTCATATGACTGTATATGCTGTCATAACTGTTCAGGAATTCGGGACTACCCTGTTCTGCCACAACACCGTCCTTAAGAACGACTATATGATCTGCATTTGCTATGGTTCTCATACGATGGGCAATGATCATGACGGTCTTGTTCTTAATGAGCATCGAAAGAGCTTCCTGGATCGCTGTTTCATTCTCCGCATCAAGGGATGCGGTGGCCTCATCAAGCAATATGACGGGCGCATCCTTCAGAAAAGCTCTCGCAATTGATATTCTCTGACGCTCACCACCGGAAAGCTCACTTCCGTTCTCACCGATATATGTGTCATATTTTTCGGGAAGAAGATCCACAAACTGATCGCAGTTTGCAAGCCGGGCAGCTGCCATGACTTCTTCATCGCTTGCGCCCTCTTTACCTATCCTGATATTTTCCATGACAGAGTTATTGAAAAGTGTTACATCCTGGAAAACTATGGAGTAATTCTTAAGCAGTGTTTCGGGATCGATCGTGGATATGTCCTCTCCGCCCAATGTTATCTTTCCCTCATTCACATCCCAGAATCTGGCGGCAAGTCTTGAAATGGTTGTTTTTCCGCCACCCGACGGGCCTATAAGTGCTGTGACCTGACCCTGCTTTGCGGTGAAGCTTACATCCTTGAGAACATCCGTATCATCGGAATACTTAAAGCCCACATGATCAAAGACTATATCGTATCCTTTATTGTTCATAACCTCGGATCCGGTCTGGATCTCCGATGACAGGACCTCATCCAGTCTCTCACATTGAATCCCGCATGATATGATAGCCGCAAAGTTCTGCAATGTGATCTGCATCGGATCATAAAGTCTTGCCACCAGCATAAGGAACATAAAGAAGGTCAGTATCGAAATCTCGCCTCTTGCAAATAACGCTCCGCCCACAACCGCTGTTGTTCCTATACCAATCTTAAGGATTATGGCTGCCGAATTGACATACACCGCCATCTTCAGTTCCGTAAACAGCGCCATCTTTTCCACATCCCTGATCTTGCCCTCGAGCTCATCCATATACCTGTCCTCGGCACCGTTGGCTCTCAGATCCCTGACAGATTCCAGACACTCCTGTATTCCGTCCGTCATGGTGAGTTTTACGGCCGAATTCTTTCTGACCGCGTTCTTCTCTGCTCCCGAACAGGTAATGATAATGATGAACGCAACCGGGATGACCCAGAAGCTTGCAAGAACCATTCTCCAGTCAAACGCAAAAAAGAGGCTCACTCCCACAAGACTTACCGATATGACAGCGCCTATAAGCTCAGGGATCCAATGGCTTGATGCAGTTTCGATCTGGGCACAATCTCCGAGAACATTGGTAGTAAGATCGGACACGTTCTTTCTTCCGAAATATGAAAGAGGAAGCTGTCTCAATTTCTCGGCTATTGCCGTTCTTCTGACTCCGCTTTCCCTGTAGGTTGTAAGAAAGGTTGCATTATACTGAATGAAATTGGTCACTGCGATCAGCATTATCACGATCACCGAAGCAACCGTATAGAATGCTTTCCGGTCCGGTCCGAACGTGCCTTCCAGCAGGTCCTTTATAAGACAGAACAATACTCCTGCAGGCATCATCAGCATGAGATTGGTCACCGTAACGCTGATGCATGCCCTGATCATATCCTTTGCGCCCTGAGTCGAAAGCGCATATTTATGCTTCAATCTCTCTACCATTTTCACGCACCCACCTTCCAGTCAACAGATCTTGAATACTCATCGAACATCCTGTTATATAAACCGTTCGCCGCCATAAGTTCATCATGTGTACCGCTCTCAACGCAGCGGCCGTCGTCCATAACGTATATCCTGTCGGCATTCATTACGGTACTCAGTCTGTGCGCGATCATGATAAGTGTCTTTCCTTTCGATAATTCTTCAAATGCAGCCTGCACTTTCGATTCATTGTCCGGATCCGCAAATGCCGTTGCCTCGTCCAGGATCAGTATCGGAGCATCCTTGAGCACAGCCCTTGCAATTGTAATCCTCTGCTGTTCACCACCCGACAGATAAGTTCCCTTTTCTCCTATCACGGTATGAATGCCTTCAGGAAGTTTTTCGATGATATCCATGCACTGTGCTTTTTTCAGAGCATCCAGAACCTCTGCTTCCGTTGCATCCGGTTTAGCCATCCTTACATTTTCAAGGATCGACTTCTTTATCAGCCTGCTGTCCTGGAAAACAAATGAAACCAGTTTCATCAGTTCTCTCGAGGGAATATCCTTTACACCGGCTCCTCCGATCAGGATCTCACCGTCCGTCACATCGAAGAATCTCACGATCAGCTCAGCCAGCGTGGTCTTGCCGGATCCTGAGGGACCCACAAGAGCCACATGTTCTCCCGGAAGTATCCTGAAGGAAACATCCTTCACGGCATCCCTCGAAGCATCCTTGTACCGGTAGGTGACATTCTTAAGCTCCACGCTCATGTCCGCGGGTTTCCTGCCGGATCTGCTTTCTTCAAGCGGCTTGATTTCCATGATCGACTCCACACGCTTAAGTGCATCGATCAGGGTCATCTCCGCTTCTCCCGAATACGCCACCTTGGTGAGAGCCACCGTGACAAGCGGAGTCACGATAATGTAATACATAATGTTCAGGATAAGACCGGCTGTTATACCATCCTTGGAAAATACAAAGGCTGAAATGACAATAAATACAAAAATCGCATTGATGCACGTCATGAACGCAGTCATGGGCCACCTAAGGATCAGGGTATAACCTGTGGTCCATTTTCCGAAGCCGTCTATGGCATCCTTAAACCGTTTAAAGGAATGAACGGTCTGACCGAATGTCTTTACAACAGGGATTCCCCTGACATATTCGGTTGCTTCCGAACTCATGACGTCAAGAGCATTCTGGTATTCCCGCATCTTCTCCTGCATTCCCTTTCCCATCATGGTCATCATGCAGGCAAATCCTATTGCGGCGGGAATCATGCATATGAGTCCGATCTTCCAGTTGAATGAAAAGATCAGGACCATTAGTCCTATCGGTGTTATCGCCGCCACAGTCTTGTCGGGAAGCTGATGTGCGATGAAAGTCTCTGTTGCAGCGGTGGAATCATTAACTATACGTCTGATCTTTCCGGTACCATCCTCATCGAATACACCCAGCGGAAGTGTGATGATCCTTCTCATCAGTGAACTTCTCATATTGGCCTGAACCCTGAATGCGGCAATATGCGTGCAAAGCAGAGCAGCGATGTATATCAGCAGGGAGGATACCGTAAGTATCACAGCCTGCCACGCATAATGACCGATCCGGCCCGTATCCTCGTTGTTAACAGCAATACTGATTATCTTCCATAGATCGTAGTACGGAACAAGCACTATCACAGCGCTTATCGCTGCTATGAACCTTCCCAGAGTTATCAGATGCTTATGCCCTCCCGCATACTGTCTGATCAGCTTCATATGATCGAAACCTTTGACCTTGCCCAATTTTTACTCCTCCTGTTGCAATATGACTTTTATATATAACCGCCGTATGATCGGTCGGATATATCGCATACGTTAGCTATCGCTAACCGCAAAATGATAACTTACGGCATTAAAAAAGAGCCTTGCGGCTCTTTAATTTAATCCCATGATCTTCATCCATCCCGGCATAAAGAATTCCTGAATGGCATTTAAGTATTTATTTATTTTTTTCTCTTCACAATCATGTATGATCGGCTCAAAGCATGCTGTAAGATATGCCGAAAGCAGCATATGAAGCTCATCCTCGTCGACATCCTCCACCGGACATCCTTTCTTTTTCATATATCTTATGGCTTTTAGAATTTCCTTCTGGCCAAACAGAGCATAGTCATGAATGAAATTTTCGTATTTCGTCCCGCGGGAACAGGTCATCAGAAGTTTGAACTCATCTCTCTTCGGAAGTATGACTTCTCTCACAAGATCGATAAACGTCTCCCCGAACACTTCATTCTTATCCGCAGTTTCATCAAGGAGAAGATATTTTTTTTCGGTGTGCCGCCTGGTCCATTTTTTGATATCATCGACCAGTGGCTCCACAAGAGCATTGAACATCGCCTCTTTGTCGGCATAATGCCTGTATAATCCGGCAGAAGTCATTCCGGCACGGGCTCCAATGCTTCGTATCGACGCAGCTTCAAATCCCTTTTCGAGAAACTCCGCCTTAATTGCTTCATTAACCCTGATATGGCTTAATGTCTTGTCTCTTGGCATTTTACGTTTCCTTCGATAAGTTATCAATGTTCGCTATCGAAGATTACAATAAAAAAATGTTGCTGTCAATCTTCTTTCTTCAGAACAATGTGCATATCCACGCGGCAAGTGCGGAAGCCGCAGGGAATATTATCAGAAGCTTTAACAGCTGACTCTTAATGTTGAATCCGTACTTTCTGCCGCTGTATACACTCTCAAGCTCCGGATAATAAAACTGAAAGAAATGAAATTTCATGAGCAGAAAATAATCAAAGCAAATCATGTCATATATCTTGTATATTGCAAAGATAAGATAGAATCTCAGGAAAAACTGCAGGAATGTATATCCGCTTCTGAAGCCGTCCCAGATCGATATCACTCCGGTCCCCAGTATCAGAAGTATGCTGAAGACTATGAGAGTCCATCCGATCGTCCTTGCTCCGTAAAACAGTTCCTTATCCCTGGGCAAAACCGCTTCCTGTGCCTCTCTGGGGGCAGAGGAAAATAATTTCTTATCCTGAACGAATGCCACCGCAGCAAACATCATGACGGTTATCGCAACGCAGAACACGATCGCAAGAAATATGGTCAATAACATCCCTGTATCCTCCAAAGCAATATGACAACCGCATTTCAAGGCCTTTCATCCGGCACATACCAGTAGTCGCACGAATCGGCGCCTGATGCAACGGTATGAGTCCGGATCAGTTTCGCATGTATGATCCTCGCATATGAATGATCCAGAGCACACATATGCGGCATAAGATCTTCATAACCGTACTTTTTGGCATAATCTGCCAGCGGACATCCCACCAGCGTAAACGCAAAGCCTTCCTCCGTATTTTCGGGATTAACGACCATATCCCACGTATCAAGCCACTCACCGCGGCTTTTCTTCTGCTTCACCTTATCTGCATATGCCTGATAGCTCCTATAAAGATATTTACGTAATATCTTAAGGATTCCGGGACGATTGATGTTCATTACGCCACCCAAAAACTTAAGGCGCCCATACAGATCATCTATGATCTCATCAATAGCCTCTCCGGCCATTTGGTGATCCGATGCCTCATAGAAAGCCAGAAACAGCAGGAACATATCAAGATTATCAGCCAGGGCATTTTCCTTTCCGCCAAGATCTGGAGCTTTTGACTTAAGTTCCGGCAGTATTTCTTTGGCTCTCTTTATTATATTGTCCATATCATCCGGATGATGTTTCTTCAGATAACGGATTATCGCCTTATAGACCATCTTTTCCATATCAAAGCACCGCATCCTTTTTTGTAAGCGTAAGTGCGCAAGCCAGATACAATACCAGCCATCCGAACGATTCCGTTCCCGAGTCCAAGCCCTCAGATATCAGATTAAGCAATTGCCCAAAAAGAACCCCAAAAACAGGACAGCAGATGATCATCCACTTCTTTACGGGGATCATGCCCTTTATAACCATCCCTATCCATCCTATCGTCACAAAAATATCACAGACAACAAAGCCGGCCACCAGAGGGATCATTTCACTTTTAAGCACTCTGATCGTCATAGCTACAGCAGTGGGAATATCCCCCGTTGCTTCCATTCCCGCATTAAAAACAACCGGCAAAATACATATACCGATATGAATAAATGCAAAATAAAGGATTCCTCCCCAGTTGGCGATCTTAAACAGCTTATACAGTTTAGAGCCTTTGAGGTCATAATCCGTTTCCAATATCTTCATGAGCTCTGTGGCAGCAAAGGCAAACATAGCCGCACTCAAAAAGCCTAAGATTGATGACACGGCATATCTCCAGTCAGGAGCCACGTTCCAGGATATGCCCATATAGGCATCCGGATCCGAAGATGTGCCAAGTGTGCCGTATCCAAGAAGATAATCTCCTATAATAGCCAGTACCATTGCATAACATCCAAACAGTAACCTATGTTTTGACTTCATCATTTACCTCCCGTAGGGGCAACTATTCATATCACCGACCTTGTTACCCACCGCTAACCAAAACAGATTATAAATACCCGTGCACCAATTTACAAGCAATAAAACACCGGAGGAGCTGTCAAACTGTTATCAGCATAGCAGCTCCCCCGGCATACTTTCATTGGTTATTACTTGTGATCGATCGGTGGTTATCTATATCTTCAAATATATTTTCTTATAAATTCTTCGATATGATCAAACGGGATCACATCGAGATTATCATACAGATCCGTATGAACAGCATCCGGAATGATCATAAGTTCCTTATTATCCGTATACTTGCTGTCCTTTGTCATCGCAGCATAGGCATCCTTGCTGAAATAGCAGGAATGAGCTTTTTCTCCGTGAATGATCAGAACCGCATTCCTAATCTCATTTGTATACTTGAGGATCGGCTGATTCATAAATGACTCACATCCGATCACATTCCATCCCTCATTGGAGTTGAGGGACCTTTCATGATATGCCCTGTCCTTATAATATTCGCTGTAATCCTTTACAAAAAACGGTGAATCCTCAGGAACCGGGAGAGGAAGGCATCCGCCTCCACGCTTATAGGATCCGTTTCTTAAATCTTCCGTACGCTGCGCAGCCATGGCCTTCTTTTTCTCATAGCGTGCTTCTTCCGAGTCTTCCGAATCAAAATATCCGTTGGCATTTACTCTGGTCATGTCATACATCGTTGAAGCCACCGTAACTTTGATCCGGGGATCCAATGCCGCCGTGTTAAGTGCCATACCTCCCCATCCACAGATTCCGATGATGCCGATGCGGTCAGGATCTGCTTTGTCATTCATGCTCAGGAAATCCACGGCAGCCATAAAGTCTTCGGTATTAATATCAGGCGATGCCATATATCTCGGCTCACCGCCGCTCTCTCCCGTAAAAGACGGATCGAACGCGATCGTAAGGAATCCTCTCTCCGCCATAGTCTGTGCATACAGGCCGGAACACTGTTCCTTAACCGCACCAAAGGGTCCGCTGACCGCGATCGCAGGGAGTTTCCCATTTGCATTCTTCGGAACATACATATCCGCTGCCAGTGTGATCCCGTATCTGTTTACAAATGTAACCTTGCTGTGCTCTGTCACATCACTTTTGGGGAACGTCTTATCCCATTCGGTTACAAGCTTCAGTTCTTCTGTTTTTATCATCACTATGATCCTCCTCTGTATTTACACTGTTTCCTTCTCAGCTTTTCGTATCAGATAGTCCATCCGGTCTACCTTCCTCTGGCTTTCGTGCATTTCATCAATCAGATCGCATCTGCATTTCTTCAGATATCTGACCAGCTCCGATATCTGTCCCGATTCAAAGAAAACCATCGCTGTTTCCTTTTGTTCATCGGTGCATCCGAGCTCTGACAGACAGCCGATCATCGCATTCAGTTCCATATACATTTCTCCGTAATGATTCGTCGGTTCTTATCTGATATCAGAATAAGGGATTGACCTGAATTGCGCTAATGAATAAAATGAATATCATGATATGCGCAATCGGAATATCATATGTCATTTCGAGTGCACTGCGTATTCGGCGAATACATCACCGGGGAGAACAATATGGAGATAAAGAACCTTCGCTACTTTCTTGCGGTTGCAAGAGAAGAGAATATGTCACACGCTGCGGAAATAATGCATGTCACACAGCCGACACTGTCAAAGGCCTTAAAAGCTCTTGAAGAAGAACTGGGCAAGAAACTCTTTACACGCCACAGTTTCTCCATCAGACTGACCGATGAAGGCATGCTTCTCCGTGACCGTGCAGAAGATCTGATCGCAATGGCCGATAAGATCGAGCAGGAATTTATTTCTCTTGATGACATCACGGGAGGAGACATTTACTTTGGCCTCGGTGAGTCTTACCGGATAACACTGCTCGCACGGGAGATCAGGAAACTTAAAGACAGATATCCTTCCTTTACCTATCACATCACAAGCGGTGATACCGAACAGGTAACGGAAAAGCTCGACAAAGGACTTCTTGATTTTGGCGTGATATGCGAAATGCCAAACAGAGAAAAATACGAATATCTCCCATTCCCGGCCTCGGACCGCTGGGGAGCCGTCATGCTAAAGAATCATCCCCTGGCAAAGAAAAAGAGCATTAAGGTGACCGACCTCATCGGCCAGCCACTCTTCTGCTCTGAACAAAGCTGGAATATCGAAATACCGGAATGGGCAGGTGAACATTTTTCCGAACTCCACCTGGAAGGCTCCTTCCGGCTTTCATATAATGCTTCTATGTTTGCCAAGGAAGGTTTGGGAATACTTCTGACCTTCGAGCATCTCGTAAATTGTTCCGAAGAAAGCGATCTGGTCTTCCGTCCTCTCTCTCCAAGACAGGAAACGAAACTATATCTGATCTGGAACAAGTATCAGACATTCACACCGATCGCAGAGAAATTCCTCGCACAGGTAAAGAAGTCATTTTAATCATCATCCCTGCTGTAAGGATACCATGCGGGCATAGGTTCCGTTATTGCTCATAAGAGAAGCATGATCTCCCTTTTCTATGATTCTTCCGTCAGATACAACCAGTATCTGATCTGCATCCTTTATAGTCTTAAGTCTGTGGGCTATTACAAGAAGAGTTTTGTTTTTGCAAAGTTCGGATATCGCTTCCTGAATCGCTCTTTCATTATCGGCATCAACACTTGCGGTAGCTTCGTCCAGGATTACAATAGGAGAATCTTTAAGGATACATCTCGCAATCGATATTCTCTGCTTTTCTCCGCCGGACAAAGATGCCCCTCCCTCTCCGATAACGGTATCAAAGCCTTCCGGCAGCTGCATTATAAAGTCATAGCACCTTGCTTTCCTTGCAGCTTCCATAACTTCCTCTTTGGTCGCATCAGGCCTGCTTATCGCAATGTTATTGTAAACAGTATCCTGGAACAGATACACTCTCTGGAAAACCATGCTCACTCTGTCCATAAGGCTTCCGAGAGATACATCTCTTATGTCTTTTCCGTTTACAAGGATCCTTCCGCTCTTTACATCCCAAAATCTCGCCAGAAGGGAGGCAATGGTGGATTTGCCGCCTCCGGAAGGTCCGACAAGTGCGGTCATTTCACCTGCACCTACCTTAAAAGAAATATTCTTAAGCACATCTTTATCGGTATATCCGAAAGATACATCATCATATTCTATCCGGGAAGAACCGTCACTTGTATCATCAAATACCAGTTTTCCGTTATCCGGAAGTTCTTCTGCCGCAAATACTTCTTCAATCCTGTCAAGGCTTGCATCAGTAACGGTCAGTCTTGCCATCTGACCGTAATAGCTTTTAATCGCCATGAACATATCGAAAAGAAATAAAGTTATACCGACCATATATACATCGGATATGCTGCCTATGCTGTACAGATACGCACTTAGAGCAAGAACGGAAGCGGTTCCGATCCCAAAAGCCAGATACAGAGCTCTGGCCCACGGGCCATAGGCAACTTCAAAATCTATACTTTCTTTACAGCTTTTTTCAAATTCATCTGTAAGCCTTTTGGATTTTTCACCAAGCATGTTGTAGGACTTGATAATTCCCATCCCTTCGGCAAAATCAAGCACTTCCTCTGTAAGTGATTCACAATCTTCCTGTTTGATGATTGAATGTCTGATGGTTGTCTTAAGCATCAGATTCCCGATCAAAACAAATATTCCGACTATAAGGAGTGAAAGAAGGCCGAGTCTTAAATCCATCACAAACATCATTACGACCATGAGTCCCTGAGAGATCATGAAAGTAACGAGTTCCGACAGAACCCCCATACAGTTTTCTTCGATAAATACCATATCAGTGGCTAAGACAGAACTTATCTTACCTATATTACCTTCTGTAAAATACCCCATCGGAAGCTTTCTCAAATGATCTCCCAGCCTTAATCGCATGTCTGCAAAAACCATATATCCGGTAGCTGACTGGAGAACATTTGAGATATGTTCAAATATAGCTTCTAAAACAACACTGATGAGTACGCATATTCCAAGCATAAGACATTTTTCCGTGTTCATATCTCCGCTCATAAACAGGCTGATGCAAACAAAGCACAGCATAAGAGGCATCTTCATCATGATACCTTTAATAAATGCTGTAATATATGAAGCACGTATACGGGTTTTGTATTTTCCTGTTATATTAATAAGTCTGTGTAATATCCTTAACATTGCCTTAAGCCTCCTTGATCTTCCATGTACTTGCCGATACGGAAGCATCCCACAGTTTCTTATATTCGGGACAATCCGTCAGAAGTCTGTCATGAGAGTCCGCAGCTATGCATTTTCCTTCTTTCATAACACATATCGTGTCGGCATTTTTTATAGTCGATAGCCTGTGAGCAATTACCAGAACAGTTTTATCCTTAATGATCTCATCAAGCGCGGCGTTCATTTTCTCCTCATTTTCAGGATCCATAAAGGCAGTAGCTTCATCAAGTACTATGATCGGGGCATTCTTAAGGATCGCTCTTGCAAGAGAGATTCTCTGCCTTTCACCGCCGGATAACTGTTTTCCGCCGTCACCTGCCTGTGTATTTATTCCTTCGGGAAGTCTTTCCAAAAACTCATCACATTGAGCTCTTCTCGCAGCCTCAAGAACTTCCTCTTTTGAAGCATCGGGTTTTCCTATCAATATATTTTCGTACAGAGAAGTATTAAAAAGAAACTGCTCCTGAGAAACAAATGCAACCTGATTATTAAGCGCTTCCAGGGACATATCAGTAATGTCCTGTCCTCCGATAGTGATACTTCCCGAATCAATGTCATAATAATGGACAAGGAGTTTTGCCAATGTAGATTTTCCGCTCCCTGATTCTCCAACAAGTGCGGTAGTTGTTCCCTGCCCAAGTGACAGATTGACTCCATGAAGAACCTCGGTATCTTCATATCCGAAACACACATCCCTGAATTCAACGTTAAGATCCGATCCCTTAAAATCAGCCGAACCTTCTTTGAGCGGAGGATGATCCATCATCTTTTCCAGCTCAGTTATCTTATACTCCAACTGAGGAAACTTACCTGCAAAATTCAGAGCCTTAAGTACCGAAGGTCCAACGGAAAACGACATGCAAAAGACAAGCACCATCTTATCAAGGGCTATCGTTCCTCCCAGTACCATCATTGATCCGAAAGGAATCATCAAAAGAACAAGACAGGGCAATACGCTGGTGTATATAGCCATCCAGGGCCAGCAAACTTTATACCAGTCAATGGTAAAGTCACGATAGCTTCTTACAACATCTCCGAATCTTTTATAGGAATCGCCGTCTTTATTGAATACCTTAACCACTTCCATTCCGTTAACATATTCAATGATGGTATTGTTCATCTTCGCCGCAGAGCTGTAATAGGCTTCCATCTTCTCCATGCCGGATTTCATCATCATTCCCATGGCAAACAGTCCGACAACAAGAGGAGCCAATGACAACAAACCGAGTCGCCAGTCAAATATGAACATAAGAATGATAATGATCGCAGGAACAAGGATGTTGGCAATTCCTTCGGGAATGGCATGTGCAAGAAGCAGTTCTACCTGATCTATATCATCGGTAAACACCTTTTTGATCCTGCCGGTTCCAAGATTCTGAATATTACCGAGAGGCTGTTTCTCAAGCTTTCTCTGTAGTGAAATACGAAGATTCTTCAAAGTGTTGTATGCACTTATATGTGAGAAAGTAAGGCCCTGCACATATGAAAATGAATAAACTATCTCGCATACCGCAACAGCAGCAACTCTGAATAAAATAAATGACGCATCTATCCGTTCTCCTTTTGTTAACGGAGAAATGATCTGATACAGGAAAAAATAAGGCAATACATATGCAAGTATACCGACAGACATCATGATAGCTGCCCATACAGTGTATTTCTTGTATTCCCCTATGTAAGGAGCTACTTTTTTAAACATTTACTATACCTCCGAGATTTAACACATAAATTCTTTTATTTTACATATCGAGTCATCATCCAGCATGTAACTGCCTTTAACAATACCGTTTTCCAGGTGAATGATGTAATCACAGCACTTCAGGATGAATTCGTAGTCATGTGTGATCACAAATACATTTTTCCCTATACGGACCAGATCCTCTATCACTTCAGCAACCTGCTCCATGTGGAAAAGATCCAGACCGCTTGTTGGTTCATCAAAGACAATGACCGGTTTTTCGGACGCAATGCCCGAGGCTATCGCAACGCGCTGCTTTTGCCCACCGGACAAAGCCATCGGATGGGTCTCATAGTATTTGGAAAGATCAAGTTTATCTAGGATATCTCTTGCCCTTTCCCGTTTATCTTCTTCACTCATATCACCGTCTGTCATACTGAGCATCACTTCGTCCTCGACACTTTCGGTAAAAAGCTGGTGATTCACATCCTGCATGATCATATAACAATTATGCAGTCTGTCTTTATGCCACCACCTATTATCAAGGTATTCGATATAACCCCGGCATTTCTTTTCAAGGCCGCAGATATTTCTCGCAAAAGTACTTTTACCGGCGCCGTTATGACCGATAATGGCAGTTACGCATCCTGCGGGCACTTCAAGCCCGGATATATCAATTGAGTGTTTTTTATCTTTGTATTCAAAACGAAAATCGTGGAAAGACAGAGCCTCGCTCCTTAAGACACCGGGTTTACCGCTATAGGAAACAGAATCAAGAGACAGTGACCTCATGCCCAGTTTAAGTGTATCATCATAAGACATGGATTTAAGATCATCCGAATCGAATTCTCTGATCATTGTCCCGTTTTCCATTATTATCATCCGGTCAGCCAGATCTTTAAGATAGAAAAGCCTGTGTTCGGCGATAATGATTGTCTTGCCTTCTTTTTTCCATGATCCGAGTATCTCGGAAAGATATCTCATCGCACTGTGGTCCAGATTGGAAGAAGGCTCATCGAGTACTATGATATCCGGAGACAACACACCTATACCCGCACAGGCTACCAATTGCTTTTCTCCGCCAGACAGTTCGAATATGTTTCGATCAAGAAGTTTTTCTATTCTCATCGAACGTGCGATTTTGCCTATCCTGTCAACAATAAGTTCCGGTTTCCTTTGCTGGTTTTCGGCGGCAAAAGCAATTTCATCCGTGGTATTTACATTGAAAAATTGAGATCTTGGATTTTGAAATACACTTCCGACTCTGGATGAAATATCACTTATGGACATCTCACCGATCTTTGTGCCATCCATGGTGATATCTCCGCTGAGACATCCGTCATAAAAATGAGGGATCAATCCGTTTATGAGTCTTATGAATGTTGTTTTACCGCATCCCGATCCACCGGTCAGAACAATAAATTCACCTTTATCAATGCAGCAGTTTACATCGTGCAGACCGCATATTTCGTCTTTTTCACCATTTGCCCCCGTGACATTGTATTTAAAAGTTACATTCGAAAATTCAATCATCCATCCGCCTCAATAAACATAGAAAATGATCAACATAACGACCATGGAGATGATCATGAAATAATCAATAAATCTAAGACCGATCTTGCATATATGAGTTCTGATCCGGTTTACTCCGAGCCCTTTGGTCAGTGACGCTGCCGAAAGATCATTAGCTATCCGTACTGTAGACATCATGATAGGCACCAAAATATATTCAATATAAGTAAATGGATTCTTGATCTTTTTACCTATTTCCCTCATTTTCATGGCATCATGAATAGACAGATAATCTTCCTTCAGAGTGGGAAAATACCTGAACATCACAGACATCGGGATGGTGATGACGTTGGGAAAGTGCATCCTTTCCATAGAAGTAATGAACTCACTTACGGAAGTGGATCTCACCACATACCATCCGCACAGATAACCCGGTCCGAATCTTGATATAACGCCGCATATGATCATTATCATAAGATTGATCATTCCTTTTGTATGGGGAATGATCAATCCTTCACACAAAACCATCGAATACATTAACAGCACATAAACACAGGCTGCGCGGAAGCTTTTGATGGATAAGAGCAGCAAAAAAGGGATTAAAGCACAGATCAGTCTGAGAATATATTCAGGTCCCGTGAATTTGCCGCTCATCATGATGATTCCGACCGTTATAAGGATTGCAAGCTTAGTCCTGGGATCAAGATGAAACAGATCCCGCGACTGTGCAGACTGTAATCCGACTTCCATCACGCCATACCTGCTTTTTTGAAATGTTTTTTAAGAACTTTTGCACCGAGAAGTCCGCCGATGGTTCCGCCTACAAGACACATTATGATCATTGCAAAGAACATCCAGGCAGGGGTCAGGGACATCATCTTGTCCACGTACTCCTGTCCGTATCCGTCAACAAGGCTTGCAAAATACGCATCTCTGAAACCAAAGAAAAATGCAATGACCATACCGAGAAGCCACAGACTGAATGTTGCTGATCCGATCACACAATTTCTGATACTCTCGTACTTTCCCGCTCTTAATACGAGTTCGGTTATGAGTCCGGCCGCAATACAGAATATGAATATCGGATAAGGATGGCCGGTAACAAACATCAGTATCGCTATGATGATACTTGTGATCGTGATCATACCGAAATGTTTGATCTTCGAAAAATACAGCATAAGTGGAATTCCGTTAAATATCGGTCCGATAAGCGGCATGAATGCCATGAATACAGGAATGAATCCCAAACAGGCTACTATGAATGTAACCACAAAATACAAAGCGGTGAATACACCAACGGTTATTAAGTCCTTGATACTAAACTTGTTTTCCATAGTTTCTCCTTACTTAGGTTAGTTGCTGCTAACCTATGTTTTATTTTTTAGCCGTCCGAAGACGGCTTATTACAAATTTTTTATTCAATGCCTATACAAGATGACCAGTCGAAATACCTGCAGATCGTCTTACAATGCTCCTCGATCTCTTTTCTGGACATTTTATGAATAAAGGGTTCATATATCGAAACCCAAAAAGAAGTACATAATATATGCATCTCCTTCTTCTTAATATCTGCTTTGGCAATACCCCTTTTTACAGCCTCACGGTAATATTTCATATATGACTCGGTCATACGATCGGCAAAATCATGTCCGTAGTTTTCATATATGGTTCCGGACGATCTGCTGAGCAAAAGAACAAGGTCATCACGAACGGTCCAGAATACATCAAACATTCCAAGAGTATATTCTTCGTTCATGATCCACATATTCCGGATCTCATCATCGGTTAAACCGGACAGATCTATATTGGTTCGTGATTCTATCATCTCATCAAGAACCGACAGTGTATCACTCACTACAGCTCCGAAAAGTTCTTCTTTTCCCTTATATCGCTTGTATACGGCTCCCGTAGTTACACCGGCTTTATCACATATCGTTTTAAGTTCTGCTTTTATAAAACCGTTCTTCATAAACTCTTCACGAGCACTCTGAAGAAGTCTCGGATCGATGCTTGTATCTCTTACAGACATGCAAACCCCCACTGACACATCACTGATAATTGGATTATCAGTATATTATTATCATTTACTCACCTTTATGTCAAGTAAAACAGTCTTCCCGCCTGTCAGATGCAGCGAATAATAATCCACTGTTATACGCCACCTGTCTTACTTTCTTGCAATAACCGTTATCCACGGTTTGCGCTTATAATGATCTGATTTAACCCGGCTAAACCCGGCCGCCTTAAGCGCTTCTTCTATTTCCACAATGGTATAGCATTTCATTCCATCGATTATCTTCTCAAATTTGAGGCTTGTTTCATCCGTACCGTCTGACTCGTTGACAATCATAAAAACTCCACCGGGCTTTAATATTTTAGCCACCTGTGAAAAGCACTCTTTAAGTCCCGGCCAGAAATAAATAGTTTCAAAAGCTGTTGCCAGGTCAAATTTTCCCTCCGGCAATGTCAGTGCTGATACATCCTCCTGCCTCACTTCACATCGCCCGCTTTTTATCGCATCTGCATTGTAGGCAGATGCTTTACTTACAGAAACATCGGAATAGTCTATAGCGGTAACATGCGAAAATGGATATTTCTTCAGTAGTGCTCCCGCATTTCTTCCTCCTCCGCATCCTATCTCAACTATTTCCTCCGGTGTGATCGTATTTAGATGTGACATACCCCAGTCGGCCATTCTGGCATGTCCGCCATTCATACCATTCACCATCATCTTTCCAAGAAATCCTTTCGGTTTTCTTGTCTGACTCACGTAATCCTTAAAAAGTCCCACTTCTCATTTCCTCCATTCAGATAAAAGCAAAACCAGGATAGCATTTGCTAACAATATGGCATATTCAGTCCATTTTTAACAGATTACAAATACCTTAATGCAAAGGAGAAAAACTTCTCATCATTCATCATTTTGTATCTTTGAGTCTGTCCTGATCAACAGCTCCGTCTGTGCCCCCATTTATCATTTAGAAATAAATCTTTCCATATCTTCCACATACTCTTTCGTATGGGACGCCATATATCCGCAGTGAGGATAGCCTTTTCGTATAACCGGCTTGACGTTCGGAAGATACTTGGGCAAGGACTTCTTTGACAGCTTCAGATCAAAATCTTTTTCTCCGTATTCAAGATGGAGTTTCCGCTGCTGTTCGGCAGTCAGTACATTCATATCGTAATGACAGCAGGCATAGCAGATTGCATCGATATCGTTTAAAGTGATCCGCTCAAAGTTTTTTGTCATCATCCTTGCAAAATCATATCCGTACCAGTTTACGAGACTCTGCGAAGCTTCCACATGCGTCCTTTCAAGCTTCTTCTTCCTCTTCCTGAACATCCGGCTTATAAGCATCTCCGTCATACGTGAAGGTTTCCCGTTAAGTGCTACTCCATCAAACCACGCATACTCCACGTTGAAAGTTCCGTCCATGAACAGCCGCCAGCCAACTGCCACACCAAGTGATGCACCATAAACAAGCTTTAAGTCAGTGTAGCCGTTCTTTTGAAGATACTCTTTCAGCTGTCTGTATTCTTCGTCGGCACTGATATAGGCTCCCGCCTTACCGTGTCCTCCCTGATCGGGAGCAATAATGAAATACGCAGCCTTAAGATACGGACTCATAATATTATAAAGATCCGATCCGGACACCATCATGGGTGCCAGCAAGATCAGTTTCGGATCATCAGGATTTCCATATTCATTAATGTACATTGCTATTTCCTTCCAACAAGTATAGTTGAACCCGAAAGTCCCATCCACATAGCTTCGAAGCCTCTCATATACATTCCGTTCGTGGTATCTATGAGCTTCACTTCTTCATACCCCATGTCTTTTAATTTCCTTACAAACGCCTGCATATCACCATATTTGCCTTTGGACATGATGTCATGAATAGCAAAAGTTCCGCCTTTTTTCAGAGTACGCAGTGTTTCAAGCAGTATTGCCTGGCGGTCCCTGACTGGGATATTGTGATAAACATAATTGCTGGTCACGGCATCGAAAGACTCGTCTTCAAAGGGAAGTTTTACTGCATCTCCCTGCATAAAAGCTGTATTGCTTACACCTTCGGCTTTTGAATTACTCTCACACAGAGCCTTGCTGAAGGAAGCATATTCCTTGCCCCATCTGTCTATTCCGATGAATGAAGCATTGGGATTTCTTTTGGCGCATGCTATGGTAAGAGCTCCGCTGCCACACCCTATATCAAGTCCCTTTCCGCCATCGGGAATTTTTACATAAGATGCAACCCCGTCTATGATCTGCTTTGACAACTTTCTTTTGCCGTCATAGGAAAATGCTCTGTACATAAGACACATCCAGACCGTAACGATAAGAAATACGATCGTCACGATCGTAAGTATTATTACCGAAACAGTCTTTGCCGTCGCGGGGATCGGTAAGATTGCAAATACTATTGTGAGGATCAGGAATGCAGCTGCTCCGCATCCAAATCCCATAACCATTCCTTTCGGCATCCAGTTTTTATAATCTGCTTTCATATTTTTCTTCCTTTCTACCCCTTCAATCTCAGTAAGATTATCTATGATCTTCCGATATTGAGGTTTTGCTTCCATTGTTTACACAAACAGGATCATTCTATTCAAGCTTCTTTATCAATTTTGCAAACAGTTCCGGCTCATTTATGCCTAAACGTGATCTTTATGATCTGCATCTTAACAAGTCCATCGCAGAATCTGATCATCAGTTTATGGAAGAGGCTGACATCCTTATATATATCCCTGTAACCGCGCATATAGCTCTTTGCCGATACATCGGCAAAATCTACGGACCAGTTTCTTAACTCATCCTTATCCTCTAATGAGAAAAAAGCACCCACATCGGCTATTCCGGCTTCTTTAAGCCAGGTTTTTGTCATCATCTTCGCCCCACGTCGATTACAGCTGTCGAAAACAAGAACAGCTCCGGAAAACCTCTTTGCCATCTTCTGAAACAAGGCTTTCACACCATCGGTCTTAAAGTAATAAAATACACCGGATGCAAAGAAAACCGCGCCATTGCTGCAATCAATCTCATCCATCCAGCTCACATCGTTAAGATCATACGCAAGGTTTCTTTCTCTGTCACTTTCCGGCAGAAGCTCATTTCTGACCGCGATGACATCCGGCATATCGATGTTGTATCCTTTGCACTTTCCGTTGTCGCATTTACGGAATGTGTCATCAAGCCCGCATCCCAGATTTACAACGGCAGCCTCCGGATTTTTCTTCAGATAGTCCTTAACCTCCCAGGCAAGATCATACTGCCTTTGAGCAACTTCCAGCGCTCCAAAGAGGCCTGCTGCGCTTTGCATCTTCTTTCCTTTTTCATCAAAGTCATAATCAAGCATTCCACATATACGCTCTGCTTCAGAATCTTTGAACAGATCAGGAAAATGTTCCGAGCAAATCTTTCTTCCGTACAGGGGTATGATCAGAGTTTCCTGTACGGTGTTTTTCTCTATATGATACATAAGCATTCTCCTTGGAAAAGCACTCGGCTTATTTGGTTAGCCCTGACTAACTAATTATATTATCATTCGTTTGAACGGTTGTCCATAATCGAAAAAAGGGTAGCTGCGACAAAGCGCAGCTACCCACCATAGGTTCCGTTATTTTTCAAAAGTCGGTTTCCAGCCGGCGAACTGAACCAGCTGTTCATCGGTCCTGTGATAATACCTTTCATTCTTATCAAGCTCCGCGATCTTCGCCATCTCTTCGTCCATCAGCTCAAAATCAAGAATGTTGAGATTATCTTTGATATGATCCACATTCTTGCTGCCGGGGATCACCACAAATCCCATCTGGGTGTGCCAGCGGAGAATGATCTGTGCGGGAGATTTTCCGTACTTCTTTCCAAGTTCGGCAAATACCGGTTCATTTATAAGGCTCTTGTCACCGTGACCCAAGGGATACCAGCTCATAAGCTTGATGTCATACTTATCGAGAGTTTTTCTTAGTTCCTTCTGGGTAAAATATGGATGGGCCTCTACCTGAATAAACTGGGGTGCGATCTCCCACTTCGTTTCAAGCTCCTCAATATACTTTCCTTCAAAATTTGAGATACCGATGCTCTTTGCCTTACCTTCCTTATAAGCCTTCTCAAGCTGTCTGTATCCTTCAAGCCAGTTGCCTGCCGGCTGATGGATATAAAGAAGGTCTACGTAGTCAACCCCAAGGCGCTCCAAAGTTTCATCCACAGCATTCGGATTCTCATATTCACTGGGCCAGAGCTTTGTGGAGAGAAAGATTTCTTCCCTCTTTACTCCGCTGTCCTTCATACCTCTTCCTACTGCCCGTTCGTTTACATATGCATTGGCGGTATCAATGAGACGATATCCCATCTTAAGCGCTTCTCTTACACTGTTTTCCGCATCGGCAGGCGAAAGCATAAATGTTCCGATCCCAACTACAGGACATTCCAGTTTGTTATTAAGTGTTACATATTCCATTGCATGATCCTCCGTTCATTAATAGGTTGACGCTTTTGAACTCGTCAGTTTCCATGTTCCGTTTTGTTTATTCATTCCCTCTGTTCAGACGGATCCTGCATCCTGATCACTTTGGCAGGTACGCCACCGACTACGGCATAGTCAGGTACATCCTTGGTAACTACAGCACCTGCAGCTACAACTGCATATTCTCCTATTGTCACACCCGGACAGATAGTCACATTCATTCCGATCCAGGCATTCTTCTTTACCGTTACTTTTCCATAGGTATAGATCGCATGACGTTCATTCATATCATGATTGATGGTTGCGATCCGAAGCCCAGGCGCTGCCATGGAGCCGTCTTCGAATTCAATCCCCCCGGACGCAGACAGTATCGCTGAATGGTTGATGAAAACGCCCTTTCCAAACTTCACCCTGTTCCCGAAATCACAGATGAAAGGTGTCAGAATCCTCACATTATCAAGTTTTCTCCCGAAGAGTTCTTCCAGATCTTCCACATAAGTAGGATCATCCGGCATCTTTGCATTTGCCCTGGCACAGAGTACTCTTGCCCTCATCATTTCATCTACAGCTTCCCTAAAATACGGCTCCCTCACATCAGTAGGTCCGCCCTGTTCCATCAGATCAAAAACATATCCCTTTTCGTAATCCATCTCTGTCACCATCCTTTTTCAGATCAAACCGTTAGCTGCAAACCAATTCTTTACCGCATCCTTGGAATCTGCCGCTTTAGAACCAGTGATCGCAAGTCCGTTCTTTACTGTTGCTCCTTTGGCAGACTTTTTAATATCACTCTCACTGGATCCCATTCCGCTTCCTTCATTGGTGCAAAGTGGAAGGATGGTCTTTCCGGTGAAATCATATCTTTCCAGGAAAGTTGCGACTGCCATCGGGAAGGTCCCCCAGTAGTTCGGGTAACCAAGAACGATGGTGTCATACTCATCGATACTGTCTAAGTATCCGGTAAGCTCGGGTCTTGCATTATTCTGCTTATCTTTCTTCGCTTCATCGATACAGGTCATGTACACCGGTGAATAAGGATCCTTCATCTCGATCTTAAAGGTATCCGCACCTGTCAGCTCCTTCATGATCCCTGCTACG
>JAEEQL010000014.1 GCA_016285265.1 Lachnospiraceae bacterium | reverse complement strand
CGGGTTAGTCACCCCGTGAACTGGAGATCATCGAGGCTGTGGCCGACGGCCTTTCCAATAAGGAGATCGCGGAAAAGCTTTTTATTTCCGAGGGTACGGTCAAGAACTATATCTCCGGCATCCTGAGCAAAGAAGGACTTACACACAGGACTGCCCTTGCGGTGTATTATCTTACGGGAAGAAAATAGCGTAGCAGCCTTAAGCTGCTACGCTTGTTTTTCGCATCAGGCTCCTCTTATGAACAGAGGGGCTTTTATTTATCAGCAATAATATACATCGTCTTCGATCTCGAAGGATTCAACTCTCTGTCCTTCATCAAGATGCTCTACTCCGATATAGTAAATGCCGTCATCAGTAACGAATTCCGCAAAGGTATCATAGTCTTCGCTGAGCAGATCATCCACTGCAGCATCGTAATCGTCTTCGCTGTCGTATTCGGAATGGGATACGACCATACCGACTCTTGCTTTTGTTACGGTAACAGCTTCTCCGTTTTCATCCTTGGCGATGACGCTTGCGTCCGCATCTTCCTCGAAGCTCTCTACCCAGAGATAAAAATCATCATAATCCGTAACATAACCGCCTGTAAGTGATACTTCCATAAAAACCCCTCGCTCCTGTAGCATTGGTTTGTTTTGTAACTTCTCCTGTATAATATTACAAGAGCGGAAGAATTTAAACAGGAAATTATTGCGGATTTTTATTGGCACGATAATAAGATATAATGACATCAATAAAGTTGCTTTCATGAGTCCCCGCGGGAAAAAGCTCGGAGGTGATTCCCCAAAATGTTAGGTTCCGATAATCCGGCAAAAACTTTGATAATGAAGGGCCCTGATCGCGAGCAAAAGTATTCCGTTGCCTCCGCAAAATGGTGTATCGAGGACGGGGATATCCGTGAAGATGTGCCGTATCTCATTTGCCTCAGGATTGAATGCGATTCCGTCGCCTGGGAGATCTCTTTTCCTGAGGTTGAGCTCTTTGACAGTTATCTTCAGCCCGGGTTTGTATCTTCCCTGCCTGAATCCAAAAAGGAGTCGGAATCCGATCTCTTTTGCGGGGATCATCACCCCACATACGATAACAGACTCGAGGTTCTTGAACGTAAAGATAAGTCCCTGCTTTTGAAGATCACGGGTAAACTTAATGAAGGTGATCCGGATCAAACAGTACCCGTGACGGAATTGGAGGTTACCGCATGGTTTACGAAGGTTAACTGTGGCGGCCGTGATGTACATAATAAATGCAAGTTCTGCGGAAAGACCTATTTTTCCCGCTCTGCCACCAACACAGTATTCCTCTGTCCTGATTGCTACGGATATAACAGGTGCATATGTGATTACGGATTCGGACCGATCGCACCGTGCGATATTCTTCTGGGAGACAGGGAAGTGGGAGAGATTCTTCGGGGTGACAACAGTTACTCCCTTGCCATATACGGAACAGGGAAGACAATAAGGCTGCAAAAAGGTTATAAAGAGCTTGAGGTTTATAAGGAAGCCGCGGAGCTGGTAAAGCAGCATCTTGAACAACATAAGAATCCTGTGAAGAAAAGTTTTTGGAGAAAACTATTTGAACATTGACATTAAACAGATATCCGAGGGCGAAGAGAGCATAGTTATCCGGTACCGGGAACTGACTCCGAACCTGACCAGGATCATAGGAATACTGAATAACGGTGACAATAAACTGTGGGGTAAATCCGACGGCGAAAACTGCTCCGTTTCTTTGGACGAGATCCTTTACCTCGAAACGGTGGATGACAAGCTGTTTGTCTACACCGGTGATAAGGTCGTGAGGATCGAGGGATCGCTCAGTTCGTTCATGAGTGAGGTGAGCGATGATTCCTTTTTCAGATGCAGCAAGTCGATGATCATTAACTTAAATCACGTGTCGGCACTTAAGAGTCTTTCATCGAACAGGATAGATGCAACACTTGAAAACGGTGAGCACATCATGATCTCAAGGCGCTTTGCTTCGGATTTCAGAAAACTTCTCAGGGGGGTATAAACAGGATGAAAAATGATAAAAAGCTTTCATTGTGGGAAAAATACCTGACCAGGGAAATAGGTATAGAGTTCAAGGCATGCCTTTATTTCTTTGCGATACTGTTCTTCTACTGTGTGTACAGGGTATGCAGCGGTCTTTACGATGCGCAGATCCTGCATCTTGCCGAGATGATCCTTACCTGTTATGTGATCGGATACATACAGGTTTACCTCTTTGCGAATTTTGACGAAGCCGATAAGCTCGGCGGAAAAGAGATCGCGGGCATCATCGTTTGCACCTGCATTTACTGTCTGGTTTCATATTTCGGAAGCTGGTTTGATAAGAGCATCCCGGTCACCGCAGGACTTGCCGCGTACCTGCTCGTGACATATTTCTGCGTGTTCCTGATATACAGGTCAAAGCGCCGGATAGACGACAAGCAGCTGAACGAAGAGCTGAGGCTTTTCCAGACAAAGCATAAAAAAGTGCCTGATGAAGGCAAATAAGTGCATCTTACGGGAACAGGCATTGTTCCCGTATTATTTTGCTGCTAATAATAGAATCACAGAAAGGAGCAGCATATGGAAAACGTCATCGAGATCAGAAATCTGACCAAAAGCTACGGCAAGAACAGGGGCGTCATCGATGTATCACTGGACGTAAAGAAAGGAGATATCTTCGGATTCCTCGGTCCCAACGGTGCCGGTAAGTCCACAACGATCCGTTCCATGCTCGGATTCCTGAAATTCAATGAGGGAAGCATCAAGATTCTCGGTATGGATTCCGTAACAGATCACGAGAAGATCCTGAAGGAGGTAGGCTACATGCCTTCCGAGGCTTGGTTCTACAACACCATGAAGGTGTCCGACGTTATAAAATATGCCGCCGATGTAAGGGAGCTTGACTGCTCCGAGGAAGCGGGCAAGATCTGTGAAAAGCTGAAAGTAAATACCGACAAACGTATCAAGGAGCTTTCCCTCGGAAACAGAAAAAAGGTCAGCATCGTCTGTGCGATGCAGCATAAGCCGAAGCTCTTTATATTCGACGAACCGACCTCCGGACTCGATCCGCTGGTGCAGAAGCACTTTTTCGAACTTATTAACGAATATGTGGAAAAGGGAGCGACCTGTCTTCTTTCGACGCATGTTCTTTCGGAGGTCAACAGGTATTGCAAAACCGCTGCGATAATGCGCGACGGCAGGCTGACAATGCTTGATTCACCGAAGATCGATGATGATACATTTCTTGCCTTCTACGAAGATGAGGAGGAAAAGTGATGAAACACATACTGGCAAAAGAATTAAAACTGAATCTTAAGAGCTTCCTTATATGGAGCCTGTCCGTTGGCCTTCTTGGACTCGCTTGCATTCTTCTCTATTCGAGCATGCAGGGAGAGATGAAGGATATGGCTGATGCGTTCTCCAATATGGGCGCATTCTCCGACGCCTTCGGAATGAGCACTCTCAGCATCGCGACCCTGAAAGGCTACTTCGCAACGGAGGTGGGAACGGTTCACGGTCTGGGCGGAGGAATGTTCGCAGCGATACTTGCTATCGGCATCATATCAAAGGAAGAAGAAGGTCACTCCGGCGAATTCCTTTTCTCGCTTCCGGTATCCAGAACCAAGGTGCTCATCGCCAAGGGGTTATGCGTTGCGGTTTACCTGGTTTTCTTTACTCTCATCTGCGGAATTTTCTATGCCATCGGATTTGCCGCACTCGGAGAGGAACTTCCCACGGCGCAGTTTATGACATTCATGGGAAGACAGATGCTCATGAATTTCGAGGTTGCCGGAATCTGCTTCGGTATCTCGGCTCTGTCATGGAAGAACCGTATGGGAATGGGAATCGCACTCGCAATGTTCTTCTATTTCTACGATGTTATCGGAAGAGTTGTCCCGGATCTTAAGGATTACCTCTTTGTTGGTCCTTATTCGTACGTCAATGCGGCCGAGATCTTCACCGATGCCGATACTCCGACCGGTGCGATCTGTCTGGCTGTGGCAGTCATGATATGCGGCGTGTTCTTCGCCTTCTTTTACTACAATAAGCGCGACCTCGCAAGCTGATTACATAATTGAAATACCCGCTTAATCTGTTAGAATGAAAATACGGGGGAGAAACAGAGGGTATTTCATGGGGAACAGAGCATCAAGTGACAACACGGCGGGGTTCAGTATACTGAACCCCGATTCAAGGGAATTCGAGCCCCTGGAGTCCGCACCATTTTTCCGGGATCTGAATCTGGATCAGGTGATAGACAGACTCACCGTCAAATGGGGCAGGGACGTCAAAAAGTATTTCAGGTATATTCCTCAGTCTCCGGAGGAAGTTTCTTATCGCCGTGCCGTATACAGGGACATCAGGAAGGATGAAGTATATGCGGCGCTCGTAAAATTCACCGAAGATCTTGAGAAAATCGAAAACATCCGCAGGGAAAAAGAAAAGGTCCGCATCCCTCTGCAAAGATACGTCTGGCAGATAAGGGAGGTCGGATCGTATTGTGATGTCTATGAAGAGCTTGCAAAGTCGCTGGAATCCGCAGGGCTTACTTCAGGCGGAATGAAGGGTTTCCTTTCCGCTCTGAAGGAGATACTCGAAAGCGTTGAATACCGAAGACTGCGGGAGCAGATAGAAAAGACGCTTGAAGAGATAAGGGCGCTCCGCTTTGTGATCACATATGACAGGGACAGGATGAGCGTGGAACTGAAAGAATTACCGGATGAAGGAAGCTACGGTAAGATGCTCAGGGAAAAGAGAGGCGGGGAAGTAAGAAGCCTCCGGAATCCTTTCATCGCGGATCCCACGCTTACAGAGATCGAAAAATCCTGTCTGGAGATCATACAGAAGAAAAAGCCCGGGATCTTTGCACTGATCGAACAGACCGCAGAGATGTCCGAAGGGTATGAAAAGGAAGTACTGCACAGATTCGAAAGGGAAGTTATCTTCTATCTGTCCTACCGATCGCTTCAGATCGACATGGAAGAGTCGGGCTTTAAGTTCACCGAGCCGGAGACGGATGAGGGTAAGAGAATGGAAGCAAAGGGACTATACGATATGGCCCTTGCGCTTGCCAACAGGGCCAAGGACAAAGAAGTCGTTCCGAATGATTTCGGATATGAAGCCGGTGAGAAGTTCTTTGTGCTTACGGGTCCCAATCAGGGCGGCAAGACGACATTTGCAAGAAGTCTCGGGCAGCTCGTTTACCTTGCGCAGATGGGATTCGATGTTCCGGCTGAGTCCGCAAACGTTCCTTTCTTCCCGGATATTCAGACGCACTTTTCCGTAGAGGAAAGTGTTGAGACGGGACGCGGAAAACTTAAAGAGGAGCTTGTGAGGCTCGCTCCGATGATGGAACAGCAAAAGTATGGAACCTTCGTGGTCATCAACGAACTCTTCACGACTGCGGCGAGCTATGATGCGGAGATCATGGGAAGGAACGTGCTGGAGCATTTTATGGCCCTTGGATGCATGGGCATCTATGTCACGCATCTTCGCGAACTCTGTTCTGCGGGCGAAGGCGTTGTAAGCCTCAAGGCAACGCTGGATGATCACAGGGTTCAGACCTACAGGATCGTAAGGGGCGAAGCGGATGATACCGCATGTGCGGAAAATGTCGTGAATAAATACAGGCTGACATACGAGCAGCTGAAGGAGCGCTTATGAAGGTATGCCTGTTATATAAGGACCGCGAAAGGTCTGAGAGAGAAAAATATTATGATACCGAGAGCATAATCGGCGACCTCGGATTAAAGACGCTCATCCTTTCCGCAGCCAAGAGGCTTGTATTCGAAAACGGAAAGCTTAAGAGCGTCGAAAAAGAAGACACTTATCTGATGGAGACTCTCAGGAATGTCATGATGATCCCGCTTGAGTCCGCAGGTGAGATAAAGTTCCGTCAGGAGATAATTAAGGACTGCATCTCACACGAGGAACTTATACGTTCTCTGTACGAGATCTGCAGTGATGTGATCCGCAAGTGGAACACGCTCGGAAGAGGCGGAAGGGAAAAACTTCAGCAGAGCAATCCCGTTACAAGACTTACGGAAGATATAAAGGTTCTGCATCTGTTCATCGATTCGCTCTCGGCGATAAGAACGCTTTTGTCGGAGCGTGATGACTTAAGTTCCGCCGGACTGGGTGCTTTCAAAACAGAGTTTCTGAAGACATATTCCGCGGAACGCGAAGAATTTGTGAAGAGTGTTCTCGGAGATATTTCCTTTTACACGGACGGATCGGATGAAGAGGATGAGGGGCGAGAGCAGGTCGTAAGACCGAGGATCGTGATGGAGAGCGGACTTGAGGACGGACTGAAATTCAGCTCTCTTAAGCTTGAGGAAGTATCATCCCGAAGCGAGAAATTCTATAAGCGCGGAAGTGCCAAGTACAAGATCCGTGAATTCAAAAACTCCCTGACACCGGATTCGTTTTCCACGGTGGGAGACCAGAATATCGACGAGCAGGTACAGCAGCTTGAATTTGGAATAGTAAGCTATATCACGGAGGAGCTTAAGAGCGAGCTTGAAGAGTTCCGTACTTTCTTTGACAGGCTGAGGTTCCAGAGCGCATTCTATCTGGCAGCGGTACAGCTCAAAGAGCAGATGGAAAGAGTCGGCGGAGAGTGGTGCTATCCCGGGGTCTGCGACCGGAATGATCTGAAGTTTGAAGAACTCAGGGAACTCGTGATGTCGATGCAGCATCATGTCACGGTTGTCGGAAACACGATGTCCCTTGCGGGTAAGGATCTTGTTATCATCACCGGAGCCAACCAGGGAGGCAAATCAACCTTCTTAAGGAGTATAGGTATCGCACAGGTCATGATGCAGTGCGGACTTCCCGTAATGGCGAAATCATTCTCAAGCGGGATATTCCCGAATCTCTTCGTTCACTTCACCCGCAGGGAAGACAGCGAGATGAACAGCGGAAGGCTCGATGAAGAGCTGAAACGAATGAGCGGTATCATCGACCGGATCGGTGACGGATCGCTTGTCCTTTTGAACGAATCCTTCGCAACCACGACGGAAAAGGAAGGCTCCGTCATTGCATACGACATAATCAGGGCGCTCAGGGAATCGGGCGTTAAGATACTTACGGTCACGCATCTTCTTTCCTTTGCGAGGCGAATGCATGATGAGACGCAGGGGCGTCCGGAATCCGGAGTGCAGTTCCTTTCCGCCGAGAGAAAAGAGGACGGGCGCAGGACATTCCGCATGATCCCCCACGCACCCGAGCTTACCAGCTTCGGACTCGATCTTTATGAGGAGATCGTCGGCCCGGTCAATGACAAAAAATGATGATTTTTCTGCCAAAAATCATGTGTATCTGCCGGCCATACTTTGTAGAATGATATATAAAGACAGGTCAGGTCTCGGGACCTATGCGAGTAAAGGAGAATGATATGGCTGTCAAATGGGGAATCCTCGGAACCGCTAATATTGCAAAACACTGCACCATTCCGGGTATAAAGGAAGGTGAGAACTGCGAGCTTTATGCCATCGCCGGAAGAGATCCGAAGAAGGTGGAAAGCTACAAGCAGGAATTCGGTTTTGTAAAGGGATATGTCGGATACGACAAGCTTCTCGAAGATCCCGATGTGCAGGCTGTTTATATTCCTCTTCCCAACAACATCCACAAGGAGTGGGTCATCAAGGCACTCAGAGCCGGAAAGAATGTTCTCTGCGAAAAGCCCCTTGCGATGAATGCCGGGGAAGCGGAGGAGATGTTCGCTGTCGCAAAGGAAGAAGGAAAGATCCTGATGGAGGCCTATGCTTATCTTCACAGTCCTTACATCGATTCGCTTAAGCTTGACCTTGAAAGCGGCATCATCGGAGAAGTCGATTATATGGAGACCGAATTCCTTACACAGGGATATATCGAGGACTTCCGTCTTCACAAGGAACTGGGCGGCGGAGCGGTCTACGATCTCGGATGCTATTGCACCACGATGATCAGGAGACTTTTTGACGGTGACATCGAGCTTGTATTTGCAGACGCGGAATTCGGAGAGACGGATGTTGATGTGTTCGCATCCGCACTTCTCAAGATAGATAAGAAGATCAGGGCATCCTTCAACGTGGGAATGAATTTTACTCCCGGCTGTAATTCCAGAAAGGATAAGCTCTACATTCACGGAAGCAAGGGTGTTATAGTTTCGGATGTGGAATACAATCAGTCCGGCGATCTTTCGTACTGCGTTATCGCGGATGGCAAGGAGATAAAGCGCAAGCTCTATGTTAAGCAGAACTACACGCTTGAGGCCGAGCAGCTTTCCCGCTGCATCGAAAACGGAGAGGAACCTCACATCAGTGCGGAGTTTTCGATAAAGAATGCAAGACTGCTCGACGAGATATTTGATAAAATAGGATATTGAGGGGACGGATAAGATTAATATCCCGGAGACATGAATAAAAAAGCACTTTGGACAACCGGTTATGCTTTCCTGAACATCGCTTACTTTGCCGCATTCTGTACGGTCCATGCATGCGCTGCGGTTTTCCTGATGTCCAGGGGCTTTTCAAATACAGAGGTAGGTATCCTGCTTGCGACTGCCAATATCACCTCGGCTCTGTTCCAGCCGTTCATAGCCGATGTGATAGATAAAAAAGGATGGCTGACCAACAGAAGATTCATACTGATCTCCTGTATCGTGATCCTCACAGGGTCCGTGCTTCTGCGTTTCATTACGGACTCAAAGCCGGTGATCTTCATAATCTATGCGCTTATCTATATGATCCAGTTTGCGTACCAGCCCGTCATGACCGCGCTCTGCTTTGAATACCGGAAGAAGGGTTGCGACATTGTGTACGGACTTGCAAGAGGTCTCGGTTCGGCAGGCTTTGCCGTTACATCCGCATTTATCGGAAGGGCGGTGGAGGCAAAGGGAGCGGATCTGCTGCCTGCGGTGACCGTGATCATAATGGCGGTATCTGCAGCAGCCGTCTTTTTCTACAGACCGGCAGGCGAAGCGGAAGCCGGAGAACCGGCGGAAGGAACCGCAGGAACAGAAGAAACCCACGGCAAGGTTACGGATTTCTTCCGCGAATATCCCGCATTTTTTCTTTTTGTCATTGCATCGATATGTTTCTTTTTCGCCCACAATATGATCAATGATTTTATGATCCAGATCATAAGGGCCCTGGGCGGAGGCGAGACGGAGCTCGGATATTCCAATTTCCTTCAGGCCATTCTGGAACTTCCCGTTATGGCACTGATAGGATTTGTGCTCAGGAAGGTTTCACCGGCGAAGCTGCTCGTCTTTTCGGGGGCTGCGTTTTTCGTCAAGATACTTATCCTCATCTTCGCACGTAATATGGTCTGGATGTTCGTAAGCCAGTCGTTCCAGCTCTTTGCATATGCGGTGTTCATTCCCGCGGGAGCGTATTATGTCAGTCATACCATGGCTGAAAACGATCAGGTAAAGGGTCAGGCCTATGTGACGAGTGCCATCACCATAGGCGGAGTTTTTTCAAATCTTATCAGCGGAGTCATCCTGGATAATCTCGGAATGAGACCGATGCTGATAACCGGCACGGCGGTTTGTTTTGTGGGAGTGTTAATTTCATTTGCGGCTCTGAGGAGCCCGGACAGGAAAGGAGATCAGCCTTATGAGTATCGATCTTAACAAAATGCCCAAGCTCGGATTCGGACTTATGCGTCTTCCCGAAAAGGACGGAGTAATCGATCATGAGCAGGTCTGCAACATGGTTGATAAGTATATGAAAGCGGGAATGAACTATTTCGATACCGCATATGTCTATCACGGAGGAAAGTCCGAGGTGGCTGCAAGAGAGGCACTCGTAAAGAGATACCCCAGGGACAGCTTCATGATAGCGACCAAGCTTCCCGCATGGGAGATCAGGAAGGAAGAGGACATCGAGAGGATCTTTAACGAACAGTGCGAAAGAGCCGGCGTGGATCATTTCGATTTCTATCTTCTCCATTCGATCGAAGAAGGCAATAACTACGATGTCTACGAAAAGTATGACTGCTTCAGCTGGGGACTTAAGAAGAAGGAAGAGGGCAAGATCACCCATTTCGGATTCTCCTTCCACGGAAGTCCCGAGCTTTTGGTGAAGATCCTTGACGATCATCCCGAAGTTGAATTCGTGCAGATCCAGCTCAACTATCTCGACAGGACAAATCCTGTCGTGCGCTCGCAGGAGCTGTATGATATACTTCACGAAAGAAATATTCCCATCATCGTAATGGAACCCGTAAGGGGTGGAATGCTCGCAGGCTTTTCTCCCGAGATCGATGCAAAGTTCAAGGCTCGCAGGCCGGATAAGTCGGTCGCATCATGGGCACTGCGCTTTGTCGCTTCCCTTCCCGGAGTCATGACAGTTCTGTCGGGAATGTCCAACGAAGAACAGATGGATGACAATATAGGAACATTTACGAACTTCGAACCTATGACCGAAGACGAGATCGCGATCGTAGATGAAGTTACGAATGAGCTGATGGCTATCCCCCAGATCGGATGTACCGCCTGCAAGTACTGCTGCGACGGATGCCCGATGAGGATAAGCATTCCCGATGTCTTCAGGACCATGAATACCCTTCGCCGTTATCCCGATGACTGGAGATCCAAGAATTTCTACAACGGACTCATTCAGAGATACGGCAAGGCTTCGGATTGTATCGGATGCGGTCAGTGCGAAAGGGTATGTCCCCAGCATCTGCCCATCATCGACCTGATGAAGGAAGCGGCTGAAGTGCTCGGAAAGTAAGGACAGATAAGCAGGATGAAAAAGGAAGATAAGACAAATGTATGCCGTGTTCTCGACGGAAAGAAGATCCCATATGAGACACACGCATATGAACCCGATGCAGGCCTGACGGGTGAACAGATAGCCGCCATACTCGGCGAAGATACCTCTAAGGTCTTCAAGACTCTTGTCACACAGGGAAAGAGCGGCGGTTATTATGTGTTCGTCGTTCCTGTAGCTGAAGAGCTTGATCTTAAAAAAGCAGCGAAGGCATCGGGCGAAAAGTCCATTGACATGATAAAGCAGAAGGATCTTCTTCCGCTTACGGGATATGTACACGGAGGCTGCTCTCCCATCGGAATGAAAAAGCAGTTCCCCACATTCATCCATGAAACCGCGACCGGCTTTGAGAAGATATTCGTAAGTGCCGGAAAGGTGGGACTTCAGATAGAACTTTCTCCGGCAGATCTTATCTCCGTAGTAAGATGCAGGACCGCGGATATAATCTGCGGATAATCCGAAGATAACATGATAAAGTGCAGCTTGTCTGAAAAGGCAGGCTGCATTTTTTGTTGACGACTATTACGTTTAGTGATATATTACGGTAAACGTAATAAAGGAGCGGGGGAACATGCGTGACAATGTAAAAGGCGGAGCACTGACGGAAGTTACATTTTTCATATTGCTTTCTCTTTATGAGCCCAAGCACGGTTATGCGATCATGCAGTTCATAGAGGAGATGACGGAAGGGCGACTTTCCCTTGGCGCGGGTACATTGTACGGTGCCATAAATTCCCTTCTCGAAAAGGGATGGATCAAACCCTACGGTGACGTAAACGGAAGGCAGAAAAAATATGTCATTACTCCGGAAGGAAAGAAGGCTGCGAAGACGGAGCTTGCAAGACTCAGGAAGCTTGTGGATTTCGCATCGGATACGATGGGAGAAAGATCATGAAGAAGATAAGATTCTACAGCGGACTCATAAATCTGCAGACAAAGGTGATTTCTTTGCTGACAGGGCAACGGCAATGGACAGGGCTCTCCTCATCGTCGAGAAGGAAAACGACGGAAAGCCGTTTGAACTTCACACGACATATGAAGACAGGGCGCTGTTCTACAGAAAACTGATGATGCCCTACCTGCTGCTGTTCCTGCTCTTTGCGGCTCTGGGTCTGTTTACGAAGATGTGGGGATGGTTTGCAGCCGCTGCGGTTTTCCTTTTCGTATGCATCGTGTATCTGATCGATCATCTGAAAATGAAGAAATTGTCTTCACTGGTTGAAGGATAGAAAAGAGGAAATAAATGAAGATCAAAAAGAAAGCTTTATCCACGCTCATCATACTGGTGATCGCGCTCATCGCATTCGGGGCCGCCCGGTATCTCGGATTTGCCAGGACCAGGATCGGGTCCTTCAGCAATCTCAGGGATAAATATAATATGTATGAATGGACCGCTTCTTATGCGGATTTTTCGGGAACCCTTCAGAAGGCTGTTTTTCCGAAAGCGGATTATATGGGCTTTGATGTAAAGAGCGCATCCGGAAGCGAACACGGTCTTAACGTGACCGTAAAGTGCGGCAATATGATCGTATTCGAAAAGGAAGGCATAACGAACGGAACTTACTTTTTTCCGGTATACGGAAGAGCGGTCATAACGATAAGGACCGAAGGATTTCTGGGAAGCTTTTATACCATATCGACTCCGCAGCTTCCGAAAGATGCGGGGAATATATATCTGTACGGTGAAGAACACGGAAACACCGCCATCATAGATGGTGAATTCGAGCTGTGGGATTCATACTACCATAATGACGGCATGAGGGATCTGTTCATGGAGCTTCCCTACTTTACGGCGGAGTATCTTAACGTATGGATGCAGTCGGATAATGATGACATCCTTTATGAAGTCTATGATGATATTGACGGAACGCAGGTTCATACCGAAAGCTTTCTTGAGTTTTTGAAGAAGATCAAGGATGAATGTCCGGAGACCGTATTCCACGGAACCGATGTGGGACACCAGCATGCGACTACCGGACAAAGATACATTTCATATCTTCTCGAAAACGGATATGATGAAAGCTCCTATGAGTATGTGACTGCGGTTGAGAACATGGACCAGGGATCGTATTATCAGCGGTCGGGGGATGAGGTTTACAGGGAAAACATGATGGCCCAGAATTTCATCACCGAATATGAGAGGATATTCGGCAGGGATATCATGGGAATATACGGAAGTGCGCATACCATCCCGGACGGCATGGATTATAAGACCGGAAAGGTTCCCTGTATGGCAAACAGACTGAATGATTTCTACGGAGGGACGGTTATATGCGAATCACTTCTGGACCTGAAGTATGAAGCCGGACCTCTTTCATCGGAAACAATAGTTCTGAACGGAAAAGAATACACGGCAAGCTATTTCGGTTCAACGGATCTTTCGGCTATGCTGCCCGATTATTCCACCCGTGAAGTATGGAGGATAGAGGATGCATATGAGGATCTTAAGGATGTTCCGACCACGGACAATGTTCTTCCGTACGACAACTATCCTGTAAGAGTTGAGGCCGGACAGGTGTTTAAGCTCGTCTATACCATGAAGGACGGATCGGTCATTACCGAATACCACCGCTCGGACGGAGATACCTGGAACGGAAGGGAAGTTACCAATCAGATACAGATCGGGTAAAGTGTCCGAACAAAAATTGAAAGATTCCATAACAGAAAATCGGATGCAAAAACCTGCCTCCCGACATAAAATGTAAATGATGCTGATAACTATGCATGTAAAGGAGCAGCTATGGGAGACGTAATTAAAGTACTTATGCTGAACGGAAGCCCCAGGGAAAGCGGAAACATCGCTCTGGCTTTTCATGAGATGGAGAAGGTTTTTGAGGAGAACGGTGTCGAATATGAGAACATCCTTCTCGGAAGGACCGATATAAGAGGATGCATCGCTTGCGAGACCTGCAGGAAGAACGGCAAGTGCGTTTTTAACGATATAGTAAATGAGCTTTCGGCAAAGTTTGAAGAGGCCGACGGACTTGTTATCGGATCGCCGGTATATTACGGATCCGCCAACGGAACACTTATGTCCGCGCTTCAGAGAATGTTCTACAGCACTCATTTTGACAAGAGCCTTAAAGTCGGTGCGAGCGTGGTCAGTGCGAGACGTTCCGGATGCACCGCAACATTCGACGAACTGAACAAGTTCTTCACTCTTTCCAATATGCCCGTTGCGACCAGTCAGTACTGGAACAACATATACGGATGGGAGCCCGGTGAAGGCAAGGTTGATGATGAAGGAATGCAGGTAATGAGAGTGCTTGCAAGGAACATGGTATTCCTGATGAAGAGCATTAAGCTTGGAAAACAGGAGATCGGCCTTCCCGATACCGAACCCCGCGTATGGACCAATTTCACCAGATAAGGGGAAGAATATGAGCTACGAAAGAATATCCGATGCAAATGTGATCACCGAGAAATATATGGATTCGATCCTGATCGAAGAGCGTCTCATCGATTCGGTCGTCGCGGATACGTCGATAGAATTCTTCGGAGAAAGATTTGATTCTCCGATAATGACTCCCGCGTTTTCCCATCTGGGACAGTATAACGGAAGGGATATGACCGGACTTGAAGAATACTCTGTAGCGGCGAAGGAATTAAATATTCTCAATTTCTGCGGCATGATGGAAAACGATCTGTTTAAGAAGATCGCAGATACCGGCGCTAAGACAGTCAGGATAGTAAAGCCCTATGCCGACAATGCCAAGGTAAAGGATCAGATGCAGTTTGCGGAAAGCGTCGGTGCTTTCGGCATAGGTATGGACATTGACCATATCTTCGGTGAGAACGGACTTGATGTCTGTGTGGGCGAGCTGATGGCGGAACAGACTGCCGATATGCTCAGATCCTATGTTGAACTTACAAAGCTTCCTTTTGTCGTAAAGGGAGTCCTCAGCGTATCCGATGCGGTAAAGTGCGCGGATATCGGTGCAAAGGCGATCATCGTAAGCCATCATCACGGACGTCTTCCCTTTGCGGTTCCTCCCATGATGATACTTCCGAAGATAAAGGAAGCATTAAAGGGGAAGGATGTTAAGATCATAGTCGATTGCGGAATAGCAAGCGGCGCCGATGTTTTCAAGGCTCTTGCTCTCGGTGCTGATGCGGCCGCTGTCGGAAGATCTATGATGCCCGCACTCGAAAAGGACGGCGTAAGCGGAGTTAAGAACTTCATTACGAAGACGAATGGCGAGCTCAGGTATGTCATGAGCTTTACCGGCTCGGCAGATGTAAAGAGCATAGACCCTTCCGTCCTTCATTTCACCGGAAACCTGATCTGAGCAAAGGAGAGAATCTGATATGAGACTCGGAACATCGTCACCTCTTGCATATGATTCTCCCGAGCAATGGGCGCAAACACAGGTGAACCTCGGCTGTGGCGCAGTGGTCTTTCCTGTTCAGAGCAGTGAACCGGAATCGAAGATCATCGCGTACAAGGAAGCTGCGGAAAAAGCAGGACTTGTGATCGCGGAAGTCGGGATATGGAGAAATGCTCTATCATCCGATCCGGATGAGCGTAAAGCAAATATGGATTACACCGTAGAGCAGCTTCGCCTTGCGGATTTTGTCGGAGCGAGATGTGCCGTAAACGTTGCAGGATCCATGGGGCCGGTATGGGACGGCGGATACAGGGAGAATTATTCCGAAGAGGCTTGGAAGAAGACTGTATCGATGGTTCGTGAGGTAATAGACAGGGCCGGTGTGAAGAATACGTATTTCACCCTGGAGCCGATGCCGTGGATGATCCCGACAGGACCGAAGGAATATATAAAGCTTCTCGAGGATGTGGACAGGGACAGGTTTGCGGTCCATATGGATATCATCAACATGACCAATTCCGCGGACAGATATTTCCACCCCGAAGAATTCGTCGATGAATGTGCGGAACTCCTTGGAGATAAGATCAGAAGCTGCCACATCAAGGATGTGCATCTTGACGGCAGATATACGCTCAGGCTCGAAGAGTGCGCACCGGGTGAAGGTGAATTTCCCCTTAAGTATTACGCGGAAAAGATGAGCGCTATCGATCCGGATATGCCGGTCATCCTTGAGCATCTGAGCAATGATGAAGACTATTTCAAGTATATGGATTATCTGAAGAAGATATTATTCTGATTTTTTGGTACAGTCTGTCCTGCGGGCGGGCTGTACTTTTTTTGCCGGATCATGAAGCGGACCTGTGGCGGGCTGCACTCTTTATACTCAGGGTAGTATGTACTTTTTCGCGGCTTGGGGCGATAATGTGTTTATGACACATGAATTTGAAAAAGAAAATAATGAACTGACAACCGTAGTTGTAATGGGACTTCGCACGAACGAAAGCGATGATGAGTTCGACTATTCGATGAAGGAACTTGTAAGCCTTTGCGAAGCATGCGATCTGGATGTTGCTTATGAACTCACCCAGTCACTGCCTGCACCCGATAACGCGACCTGGATAGGTTCGGGTAAGGCCGAAGAACTTAAAATGCACGTAGAGGCCAACCGTGCCGAATTCGTTGTATGCCTGGGAAATCTTTCCCCTGCGCAGATGAAGAACCTGCAGAAGATAATAGGCGTTCCCGTGTGGGACAGGACGAATCTCATACTCGAGATCTTCTCGAGAAGGGCGAGAACCGGAGAAGCAAGACTTCAGGTCGAGACCGCATATCTTCAGTACATGATGCCCCGCCTTACCGGAATGTGGCAGCATCTCGGAAGACAGGGAGGCGGCGGAGGAAGCCGTGCGAACAAGGGTATCGGTGAAACACAGATAGAGCTCGACAGACGTCAGATCTCAAGACGCATCAGTGAACTTAAGAGAGAACTGACCGTGATGGAAAGGACGCGCGATGTCCAGAGAGAGGGAAGAAACCGCGGAGGCTATCCACACGTTGCTCTTGTTGGATATACGAATGCCGGCAAGTCTTCGCTTATGAACTATCTTGTGGAACGCGGAGACCCCACTCCGGATAAGACGGCGGGCAAGAAGGTGTTCGAGAAGAATATGCTCTTTGCGACTCTCGATACTTCGATCAGGAAGATCGATCTTCCGGGAAGAAAGCCCTTCCTTCTTTCCGATACCGTAGGCTTCATCGAGAACATTCCGCACGATCTTATCAAGGCATTCCGCTCCACTCTTTCGGAGCTGAAATACGCGGATGTGCTCCTTATCGTAATGGATTCCTCGGATCCCCATCACGACGATCACAAGAAGGTCACGGAAGATATCCTGAAGGATATGGATGTGCTCGGGATCCCCAGGATCTATGTTTATAATAAGTCCGACCTTCGTGATGCGGATATGAACATAAAGAACACTCCGGGAAGTGACAGGTTCTATATCTCCGCCAAGACCGGATACGGAGTTGATGACCTTCTCGATGAGCTTCAGAGCATTTTTCGAAAAGGAAACCGCATCGTGGAGAAAGTCATTCCTTTTGCGGACGGGCAGATAATAAACCGCTTCCATGAAGAAGCTGAAGTCGAATCCGAAAACTATGAGGAGGACGGAGTGCATATCAGGGCACTGTGTCCGGAATATCTTGCCGATTACATAGAGGACAGATATGGCGATAAAGCTGAGTGATGAAAACAGGACACTTCTTTGGTGGCTCGGTCAGATGGGATCTTCATTCGTTATTCCGGGTCACTGGGATATGTTCGCGGACAACAGTGAGGATCCGATGAAATTCGCTGACTACATATCCGTTAAATATCCTTACGGACCAAAGTGCATCCTTCCCAAAGTAATGGAAGAACTCGCCCTGTAAATAAAGTTGATATTGTGATCGGCTTTGGCTGCAGCAATCTCTTATTATGGGATTGCTGCTTTTTTCTGCATATTATTGCTGTTTACTGATATCTGATTGATAAATAGGAATAAAACTTGTATGTTGAAAATGAAATGACACGTTCTCTGAATGATAATGGGACATGGACAAAACATGAAAAAATATCTGATCATAATTTTTTTATCTATAAGTATTCTTTTTACCGGATGCGCATTTGATAATGATCCGGTTGAAGAAACTCAGGAAAATACCGAATCGGAAGTTTCGCCTGAAGAGGACAACAGAAAATCCTACGAGGTGGATATATATAACCCCGATAAACCCGAAGTGGTAAAGGTGATCTTATCCGGAGAGTGCAAGGGTAAGATCGGCAAAAAAGTAAGCATTTTTGATCTGTACGGGATGAATGTGATGCATAGCGGGGTGGTCGGACTGGTAGGTGTTCCGGTTGATGTATCCTTTTCGGATGTGGATGATGTGGAACTGACATTTGTATATGATGAAGATGAACTTCGCGGAATCCCCGAGAGCAATCTGATCATGCTTCGTTATGATGAAAAATCCATGTTTTACAAAACCGTAAATAAATGCGTTTGCGATACCGAGGCAAATACGATTACTGCACCTATAAAGAAAGAGGGAGTATATCTTTTGGTGGATGCATATCAATGGTATACAGTCTGGGGAATAGATGCATCTGAATATGAGTATGATATGGATATGACTCTGTTTGTATCGGATTGGGAAAGACAATACAATACAGGCAGCATAATGGAACTTGCCGATAAAAACTGGGCATATGATAACGCTCCGAATTTCTGTGTTTCCACCCCTGAGGAACTTGCTTCGGTCGTTTATTACGTCAATTCCCGTCCTGATGAATGGGAAGAAGTAAGCGTGACGCTGATTTCAGATATTGATTTGACCGGCTTTACATGGATGCCGATGGGATGGTATAAAAACGGAAATTCTCATGCTTTTTGCGGAACGATAGACGGACAGGGGCATACCATAAAAGGAATGAGTATACGCCTTGGATATGATGAATGCGGGTTTATCGGACGCGGAATTGATGTCATAGTCCGTAATATAAATTTTGAGGATGCATATGTCAGCGGAACCTCCGGTACGGGAATTGTCGGCGGTGAGATATTGTGGACAAATGTATGGGAAAATGTTCACGCAACGGGGGTGGTTGAAGGCGGAGATGATGATTACGGAGGAATCATCGGCAGAGAAGGATCGATAACCTTTAGAAACTGCAGTGCTGCCTTTTTGTTTAACGGAGTAGAAGAGGATTTCCTTTCATACAGACAGAAAATGCTTGATGAGATTGAAGTGGTTGAAACTTTTACCCTGACTTTATATGAAGAATGCGATTATCTGATCGTCAGAGATGAGCACGATGGTTTCGAAAGTTTGGGATGGCATATAGAACTGGACGGTGTGCAGGTATTGGACAGAAACGCTGAAAGTGAGACGATGCTTGATTCGGAGTATCAGTGGCTCCACGGAAAAGAGGGCGTTCATACCATTTATCTTACCGCCTGGATCGACGGCATGTATGTAAGGGTAAGTAATATAATAGAGTATGAATTATAGGGAATAGTTATTTCATGAAGAAGATATTGGCGATCATAGCGGTAATAATGCTTCTGGGCGTATTATGGATATCATATCATCACGATTCCGATGAGACTTATGTCGGTACGGAATCATCTGCGTACAGATTATCCACAGAAGATATCTATATGGAAGCATATGATTTCAACTTCAGCGGATCTGTCGGCAGTGATTTTTACGTGGTGGAAAATGAAGAAGAGCTGGAAAAACTGGCAGACGTTTTTACGAATGTGAAGGAACTTCCGGGATTTGAAGAACTTCTTGATGAGTACCCATTGGATGATCATGTCTATTTCTTTGTGTGCTGGTATCATGATAACTCCAAAGTTACGCCGCTTGGTCTGATCATTGATCCGGATAATGATGCTGTCTATACTGATTGCGAATATCACTCGGAAAGACGGGGACTGTTTTGGACGGATTCAGAGCCTGCTGTTGTGTATCCGAAGGTCATTCTTGCTATCGCCGGCAAAGAACAGATAGAGGGAGTGGATCTCGGAAAATATAAGGATTATTGTGACGAGACATAAGGATTTTTGTCATTTTCTGCAAAATATTGTCGTTTTCTGCAATGGCTATTGCGGAAACTCCCAAAATCAAATACAAATATAACGATCAGTGTATCAGATGAATGCCGCTCTTTTTCTCACCCCCCCTGAGAAATATATGGGCGGCATTTTGTTGTATATGAGGGGAGATTGTATATAATAAAGCGTGGGGGGATGTTATCGTTGTGCTTTCACGAAAGGCATCCGGCTTTATGCTGAACATTGCAATCTGCGACGACGAAAAGTATTTCAGGAATGAGATAAGGGGTATCCTGGAAAAATATCTTGGAGCCGAAGGGATCGTTTGTTCCATCGATGATTTCGCGTCCGGCGAAGAACTCACGGATCTGGGTATTGAAGTGCAGAAATACGATATTGTATTTCTGGATATTAATATGGATCAAATGGATGGAATTGATGTGGCCAGGAAGATCCGTGAAAAAAGCAAGGACATCTTTATCGTATTTGTTACGGCATATATCGATTACACCATCGAAGGGTATAAGGTAGATGCCTTCAGGTACATTCTCAAAAACAACAACATGCTCGAAGGAAGCGTAAAGGAATGTCTCGATTCCATCAGGGAAAGAATGGCCTATGAGGTCGAGCAGAAGGAGTTCGATTTTTCCGAAGGGAAAAAGACGGTTTCGCTTGAGCGTATCTTATTTGTCGAAAGCAATCTCCACAGACTTATCTTCCATATCATGGAAGATTCACTGAACAGGTACACGGTATATAAGACTCTGGACGAAATGGAGAAGGAGCTTGATGGCAAGGGGTTCATCCGCATCCATCAGAGTTATCTGGTCAATGTAAGGCATGTAAACAGCATTTCAAGATACTGTCTGTTCCTCGATAACGGTACTCAGCTCAGCATTCCGAGGGCCAGATACAATGATGTTCAGAAACTGATCGCTGAATACAAAGGAGCAATCTGAAACAGTGCTGGGTTATCTCGAAAGTATATCTGTCATAATCTTGGAGACGGTCTGTTGCAAACTCTTTTACGAGGCTTTCGCCAAAAAGAGAAATGAAGACAGGCTTAATGATTATCTGTTCATCATTCTTCTGTCCGGCATGAATTTTATGCTGACATTTTTTACCGGTGACAATAAGCTTGTGAATCAGATCCTGATAATCCTTATCACGGGTCTGATAATGTTCATGTATGCCGAGATAAAACTGTGGAAATCCTTCTGTATCGCTCTTTTGTTCCAAAGCCTTCTTATGGCTGTGGATTATGTTTTCTATCTATACTATCTCTTCATGAATGAAAGGTTCAGTCTGTATCTGTCGGGCTATGAATTCAGCCGGGATCTGTCTGACGCATTGGCTAAGCTCACTCTGTTTATGACGGTGCTGTTTCTTAAGACCAAGATTGCGAGAGGTGATGCTGAGGATATCCTCAAGGGAGCAGAGTGGTTTAGGTTCATAGCATTCCCTTTGTTTACGATCGTTGTTCTGTGCGCGATGCTGTGGACGTCCGGAGGCTCGGATAATGTCAAGGTCGGAAATGTCGATTTCCTGATCGCTTTCGGACTGGTGGCGATAAACATCATAGTCTTTTATCTGGTCTGCGACATCCTGAGGAGGGAACGCAGGATCAGGGAAGACGATATGTATAGGACCAAAGTAAGGAACCAGACGGAACTGTATAAGGCACTTTATACCAACTACGAGAAGCAGCGAAGAAAAGCGCATGAGTATAAGAATCAGGTCATGTGCATGGAAGGGCTTCTTAAAAAGAAACAGTACGATGAACTTGAAAAGTATATCGACAATATAAGCGGAAAGCTCAGCGGCGAGAGAAGCTGCATACGTACCAACAATGCATTGGTGGATGCCATCATCAATACGAAATATAAGGAGATGGAAGAAAAAGGTATTCTCTGCGTTCTTGTTCTGACTGAGCTCAAGGATCTTCCGATAGAAGATGATGACATTGTTGTCATTTTATCCAATCTTCTGAACAATGCGATCGAAGCATGTGAAAAGTCCGAGAAGAAGATTGTCAAGATGAAGATAGTCAAAGAGGATAACGATATCGTCATATCAGTTAAGAATTCGTATAACGGAGAGATCAAAAAGAACCTCAATGACTTTGTTTCCACCAAGGAAGATGAAGGCGGTCACGGATTCGGGATCAGGAACATCAAAGAGTCGGTGGCTAAATACGGCGGTACCTGTTCGATCACCTATGATGATGTGGATTTTTCATTCTCCATACTCATCCCTTATGATAAAGAGAAATGATCTTTTAACCAAGTGGCTTATGCTGCGTGACACATGAGAAAGTGAGGCGCATAACATGATGATCGGCTTTATTGTCTGGACTGCGATCGCGATCGCCATTGCCGTGATAGGAATTATTGCGGGGAGATCAAAGAAGCCTTCCGGCTTTTTTGCCGGTGTGAATCCTCCCGAAGTTAATGATGTGGAAAAATATAACCGCTCGGTGGGAACATTGTGGATCGTATATGCGATCCTGCTTGAACTGTTTGGACTTCCTCTGCTGTTATTGAAACAGAATTCTGCCGGATTCATCGTTTCCATACTGGGCGTTGTGTTCATTTCCATAGGATTGGGTGTCGCTTATACTTTTATACTCGCCAGATACCGGAAGTGAATACGAAAATAAATGCCGGCGTGTATGACAGGAGACTGATATGATCGTTTTTATTTTCAGAGTGCTTATTGTTTATGCCACACTGATCTTTCTTTGGAAATTCAGGAAAAAGGAAATATCCAAAAAATCTCTGATCAAAGCTGTGGCAGTCGCAGCTGCAGCAATGATAGTCAGCTTTGTTCTTGACTATTCGGTGGTCTTCGTTAATTTGGATACTTTCTCGGTATCCTACGCTTTCCTGGGCGGAGTGAGGTGCGCACTTGATGTGCTGGTTCCCTATATTGCGGTATTTGCCATTGCAAGAGTGATGGGTTACAGATACAAATGCTACGTTCCCGATATATCCCTGGCTATCGCAGGACTCATTGCATTTTTCTATATGTATTCTTATCTGAAGGGGTTTGCGAATGCCGCCGGTAAACCCGGATTCTTTGATGATCTGCTTTTCGGCTCGAACTTTCGTATGATAAATAATCTGATCCTGTATATCACAAACAATGCACCCGGTGTCATCCTGGGGATCAGCTTTGTCGTGAACGAAAAACGTGCTCTTGATAAAGCTGAAGAGAGTAAATGATATGACGGAGAATATCGAAGCAATGGAAGAAAAGGGAATCCGTAAGCAAATACGGCGGACTATGAAAAAAATCATTACCTCTGTTCTTCCTGTGCTTTTTCTTTTTGTTTTTTCGGGATGCACAACAGGAGACTGGAAATCTTCCGCCGAGGCATATCATCCTCTTTCCGAGGAAGAAGTGATCGAATATGTCAGGGATATGATCTATAAGGAGACCGGTGATGAGGTTGATGTCCGGATAACCGAAACCGAAGATCTGAGAGCTCCGATAGTATGGGCAATGGACAATTCGCCGGTAGCGTATACGAATGTTGAGAACGGACATTATTATAAAATGATCGTAGAAAACGGTGATGTGCGGGGAAACGCAGAATACAGTGATGGTTACATTGTTTATTACAATACGGATGAGGGTGCGACGTCTTCAATAAATGATGCCGTATATTGGAGTGATTATCCTGACAACAAATCCGGGAATGTGATCCGTGATGAATTCGCCGCTGTTCTGGATGAGACGTTTGATGAATATTATCTATATCCGGATGTGGGAAATTCCGAAGGCCTGGACATTTTCATCTGTTCATCCGATTACGAAAAACTTGATGAACTGTTTGACCGATTAAATAATATCTGTTTGAAGTATTCGGTGGGAACGAGGAAAGCCTATACAGCATATATATATAAAGACGAAGAAGCATTTCAAAAAAAGGATTTTGAAATATATCCCAACATACTTACTACGTGGAGCCAGCCTTGGCCGCAATTCATAATCGAGGCGTACACAGACAGGGAAGTAACCTGCATTGTGAGCGGAGTTGAACTGTTTGATAGGACCCTGTTTGAAACAGACGGTGCATATGCGGTTGAAAGCAAATGGGAACATGCAGCACAGGTGGATGTTTCGTCTTTTGACTATGTGATCGTTTGCTACGAATGCGAGGCAGATTCTAATTGGGGCCTGTTTGAGGATTTTGAAATATTCGGGGTTAAGTGAAGGCTTTGCCTGTTAAGATGGGGGACAGAATATGACTGAGAACATTGATGTATTCGGACAGAACAGTATACGCGTGAAGTACGGAGACAGATCTGTATATATTGATCCGTTCAGAATGCAGATCACACCTAACGATGCGGATATTATTATTCTCACGCACGATCACTACGATCACTTCTCACCGGAAGATATAGATAAAGTAATAGGAAAGAATACGATCCTTGTCATTCCGGAAAAGATGGAAGATAAGGTAAAAGAGATCGCGGACAGGTTTACTGAGATCATTACGGTAAAACCCGGAGCTTCATATGAGGTCAGCGGACTGGAATTTGAAACGGTGCCTGCCTACAATATATTGAAACCGTTCCATCCAAAGAGTGCCGGATGGGTGGGATATATCCTTAAAACAGGCGGAAAACGCATATATATCGCGGGTGATACCGATGCCACGAAGGAAGCAAAGGCCGTAAAATGCGACATTGCACTGGTTCCGATCGGCGGTACATATACCATGGATGCCAAGGCAGCGGCAGGTTTAGTGGATGAACTGGAACCTGAGATTGCCATCCCCGTACACTACGGAACGGGCGTCGGAAGCCCTTCTGACGGGCAGATTTTCGAGGAAAATGTCAAAAAAAGCGTAAAAATCGAGCACAAGATACGGTTTTAAGCCAAAAAACTATTGAATTAAAGCCTATATTGTGGTATATTTTCAGTGTTCCAATAAACAACCCCAATATATTGAGAGGATAAAATCAATGAACAGAGCAGAATTAGTTGATGCAATCGCAAAGGAAGCAGGACTTACCAAGGTTGACGCTGATAAGGCACTCAAGGCTTTCACCGGCGCAGTATCCAAGGAGCTTAAGAAGAAGGGAAAGGTTCAGCTTGTAGGCTTCGGAACCTTCGAGACCTCCAAGAGAGCAGCTCGTAAGGGCAAGAACCCTCAGACCGGAGAGGCTATCAAGATTCCCGCAGCTACCGTTCCTAAGTTCAAGGCTGGTAAGGCTCTCAAGGATCTTGTAAACGGCGCTAAGAAGTAATTCAATCGGTTCACAGGATTTAGGGCGAGGATAACATCCTCGCCCTATTTGTTTTATTTCTGAATGTTTCCTCAAAATATGATAAAATCACAGTGTTTGCAGTTCTATTATTAATCTGACGGGAGATGATTAAAGATGGGAATTTACGATCAGGCAAAAGAGGTATTTACCGAGGTTCTCGGAAACGCTGATCCTTCGCAGGGAGATCTGCTCGTTGTGGGCTGTTCAACCAGTACAGTACAGGGAGATATGCCCGGAACCAATTCCAGCGAGGATATCGCAGACGAATTGTACAGAGCACTCACCGATGTGTTCGGCGGAAAATACGATATTGCCGTTCAGTGCTGTGAGCATCTGAACAGGGCACTGATAGTAGAAAAGAAAGTTGCGGAAAAGTATGATCTTACCATCGTCAATGTAGTTCCCCACAGAAAAGCGGGCGGCGCTTTTGCGACAAAGCATTACGGTTCTCTTTCCGAGCCCGTTGCCGTGGAGGATATAAAGTCGAAGGCTGTTCTCGGAATAGACATAGGCGGCGTAATGATCGGAATGCATATGAGACCGGTTGTGGTTCCTTTAAAGCTTGAGCATAAGCATATCGGTGAAGCGATAATCCTTGCCGGAAGAAGCCGCTATAAATACATCGGAGGAGAGAGAGCCAGATATGGGGAGTGAAGCTGTTAAGTCATGGCTTGATGCAAGGGGCTTCGGAGACAGGATAACGGTTCATTCCGAGACCATTGATACCGTGGAGCATGCCGCACAGCAGATAGGCTGCAGCGAAGCGGAAATCGCAAAGACTCTTTCCTTTATCGTAGATGACAAGCCTGTCATAATTGTGATGGCGGGTGACGTAAGGGTAAACAGTTCCAAGTTCAAGGCACTGTTCCATACCAAACCGAGCATGATACCGAGGGACAGGGTTGAGGAACTTACGGGGTTCCTGCCGGGCGGTGTTTGTCCGTTCGGGGTTCCGTCGGATATTCCGGTGTGGCTTGATATATCAATGAAGCGGTTTGAATACATACATCCTGCGGGAGGAAATGAATTTGTCTCTGTGACACTTACACCCGCGGAACTTGAGAAGGCTACCGATTTCGCAGGCTGGTGCGATGTTTGTAAAGGATGGGAAGAAGATTGAAAGAAAATAAAAAGACTTCATTCAAAGAATTTCTGAAGAAAAAGGATATTGAGATCTCACTTAAGAGATACGCTATCGATGCACTCGGTGCTATGGCACAGGGACTTTTCTGTTCGCTCCTTATCGGAACGATCATCGATACCATCGGAACACAGTTTCAGATTGATTTTCTCACACAGCCCATTGCCACGATCGGACCGGTTGAATACACCGTAGGAGGCATGGCTAAGGCAATGAGCGGACCGGCTATGGCTGTTGCCATAGGATATGCACTCAAGTGTCCGCCGCTTGTTCTCTTTTCGCTTATAACCGTGGGCTTTTCATCCAATGCCCTGGGCGGTGCCGGCGGACCTCTTGCGGTACTCTTTGTTGCGATAATCGCTGCAGAGATAGGTAAGATGGTATCAAAGGAGACCAAGATCGACATACTGGTCACACCGTTTGTCACGATCTCGGTCGGAATGTTCTTTTCATGGCTTATAGCTCCCGCACTCGGAAAAGCTGCTTCATCGATCGGAAGTCTCATTATGTGGGCAACCGATCTTCAGCCCTTCCTTATGGGAATACTGGTTTCCGTCATCGTGGGTATGGCCCTTACACTTCCCATTTCCTCAGCAGCCATCTGCGGTGCCCTTCTTCTTACGGGGCTTGCGGGCGGTGCCGCGGTTGCGGGATGCTGTGCACAGATGGTCGGATTTGCAGTCATCTCATTCAAGGAAAATAAAGTCGGCGGACTGGTTTCACAGGGCCTCGGAACATCAATGCTCCAGATGGGAAATATCGTCAAGAACCCCAGAATATGGATCGCACCGACACTTGCATCGGCCATCACAGGTCCGATCGCAACCTGTGTATTCCGGTTGAAGATGAACGGAACTGCCATTTCATCCGGTATGGGAACCTGCGGACTTGTAGGTCCTATCGGAGTCTATACCGGATGGGTCAAGGATGTTTCGGAAGGCGCCAAAGCAGCGATCACATGGTTCGACTGGCTCGGTCTCGTTCTTATATGCTTTGTGCTTCCCGCTGTTTTTTCACTTATCATACATAAGATCGTAGTAAAGCTCGGATGGGTTAAGCCCGGAGATCTCAAGCTCAGTTAACTTTTTCAATTGAACGGAGGATGTGAACATGGATGCTAACAATATGAATGCAACACCCGTAACACCCACACCCGAAAATGCACAGGCCGGTGGGAACCCTGTGCCTGTGACTCCCGCACCTGAACCGCGTAAAAAGAGTTCGGGAAAGTTTGTCTTTTTCATGATCGGTCTTGCACTAGGTGTCTGTGCAACGGCAGTGCTTCTCATGGCGGTTCTGCAGATGAGGGGCAGCCTTGGCAAAACCGCCAGGCTTGAAGGAGATGGATACGATACTCCGGAAGAGGCGGTCACGGCTTATGCAGAGTATCTGAAGGCCGGAGATTTCGAAGGAATTCTTTCAACTTTCGCCATGGAGAGTTTTGAAGAAAACTACAGTGTTGAGGAATTCTATGACAGAATACGTGCGTTTTCACCGGGAATTGCCACCAGCGGGCAGCAGCTTGTGATGCTCGGAAATGATTCTGTTCTTACATCGTCCGTAAATCTTGAGAACAGGCGTGCATATATTTCCTCAAGTGTTTTCAGACAGATGATCGTACCGATGGCTGCTGAGGTTGATGATGAGGAACTGGCATCAACCTTAACGTCAGGCATAACGTTTATAATAGATGATGATGACGATCTTGAAACACTTATGGAATTTCTGAATTCCGATCCGAAAGTTGAAAATATTGAGATCGGGGATTTTCTGGATAAGTCCGATTTTGATTTCGATTTCGGTAAAGCCCTTAAGGATTATAATAAGTACAAAAAGAAGTCCTGGGGCGGCGATATCGAAAACATATGCATGGAACTGGAAATAGACGGAGATGATTATATTCTGTTTATGACCTGTGTATGCTATGACGATAAGTGGTACATTGCGGAATTCGGTAACTACTTCTCCCTTGCTTGCGGAATTTCGCCCCAGGCAGCCGGCCTTTGCCCTGAGGATGTGATCGAAGACTGTTTCAAGTAATGAAGTACAGTCCACCGATGACAAAAAACTGATAATTGATGGCAATTATTTTGAAGAATGCTTCTGTGTCCGATGGTAGTATAAGCATGTACCTGTTCAGATTATGGAAGCTAAGCTTTGGTTATGAGTATGAACATTATTTCAGGTGAAACATTTGATCAGGAAAGAGCTCTGTACGGAAGTGACGGTATAGAGGTTACGGGCTGCAGGTTCGACGGACCTGCGGACGGTGAGAGTGCGCTTAAGGAAAGCAGGAACATTAAGGTTTCCGATTCGTATTTCAATCTCCGTTATCCATTCTGGCATGACGATCACCTGGAGATAAACTCCTGTGAGATGACCGATAAATGCCGCGCCGCACTCTGGTATTCGAACGATATAAGAATATCCGATTCAAAGCTTCACGGGATCAAGGCTCTTCGTGAGTGCAGTGACGTCACCATAGAAAACTCGAGCATAATTTCGCCCGAGTTCGGTTGGTCCGTTCACGGCCTGAACATGAAAAATTCATCTGCCGAGAGTGAGTACTTCATGATGCGCTCCGATAAGCTAACCTTCAATAATGTGTCGCTGAAGGGAAAGTATTCCTTTCAGTATATTGAAGATTCGACATTCACAAACTGTAATTTCGATACCAAGGATTCCTTCTGGCATGCGAAGAATGTCTATGTCAAAGACTGCGTGATCAAGGGAGAATATCTTGCGTGGTATTGCGAGAATGTCACATTTGAAAACTGCAGAATAACAGGAACACAGCCCCTGTGCTATTGCAAGGGGCTGAAACTGATAAACTGTGTTATGGAAGAAGCGGATCTTTCATTTGAAAAATCCGAAGTCGAAGCTGATATCGTGAGCAGCGTTATCAGCATCAAGAATCCTAAGAGCGGTATAATCCGCGTAAAGGGAGTCTCCGAGATCATCTCAGATGATCCGTCTGCAATGTGTGAGATAGAGATAACCGGCTGATCACCAGTCGGAGCTCCAGTCATCATAATCCGAATCCGATCCCCAATCCGAATAGGAGTAGTCCGAATCGTTGTCATAACTCGACTCATACCGTGTGCTGCTGCCTCCGCCCCCGGAATTCGGAATATACCCGATGCTATAACTCAGCATATATAAAAGTATTATAAAGACGGTTACAATGACCACTATAATGATTCCGGTCTTCGTGGAACCCATATTGAGCAGATCCGGTTTCGGATCTTTATACAGATCGGTATGCCGGTTCATCGGATTGTTCCGATACATTGTCATTCTTTCTTTTAATTTCTGATATATCTCATAAACTGCATGCGCTTCATCGGGACCTTCGTATCTTATCGCACGCTCCCCGGTATCTTTATTTTTATATACGACAAAATTTCCCGTTTTGGGATCTCTGTAAATTCCGAACGCTCTGCTGCCTCTGTAATCCTCATCTATGTGAAAATGAAGTCTTGCAAGCGAAATGCCTGTCGTATCCACGAATTTTTTCAGTTCACTGATCGTACGGGGAACACCGGAAGGACCCCTTTTTATCGGATCGTGAGGTGTTCCGCAAAAGGGACAGTTCAGATCTGTCTCACTCATTAAGTTGTCACAAAAACTGCACTTAACCATATCAACCCGAATTATACCATATTACACTATAAGTATAAAAATTTAACTAAAACTTAAATGACAAAGTAAGCTGCAGCATATACAATAAACGAAATACGTTTTCTGTAAGGATGGACCCATGAGCGACAAAAAGAAAAAAAGAGAGATCGGAAGGGGCAGGGCATTAGAGAACAATATCTTTGCCTGTCGTCTTGTGATGCGCATTTGTCCGAGGTTTGTAGTGCATAAGGCAATCAGCAGATTCCTCGGATATTTTGAATGGCTGTTTTACAGTGCATTTTTTATGCGCTTTGTCATCAACGCACTTGAAACCGGGCAGGAATTTTCGAGGATCATGATCTTCATCATCGTGGTCACCGTTGTATTCGGTTCGATGAGTCTTTACAACGCGGTACTGAACGGAAAGATCATCCCCGTGGCCAGGGCCGTGATAAACAAGGGCGTCTACCGTAAGCTTTTCAGAAAGTCCAGAAATGTGGAGCTTGAATGCTTCGAGGACAGCGAATTCTACAATAAATATACTCTTGCGATGGAGAAGGCCGACGAGAGACTGATACAGACCGTGGAGGTGGTATTCGGAACGGTGTTCGGTGCGATCGCCAGCGTATTTGCATTCGCCTTTATGTACCAGGTGGACAAGATATCCGTCCTTTTCATTCTTTTCCCGATAATCGGAAACTTCGTATTCAAAAGAATGAACTCGCATCTTGATTATGCGAGAAACAAGGATATGGCGCCTCATAACAGAAGGATCGCATATATCAACCGTGTAATGTATCTGACCGAGTATGCGAAGGAGATGAGACTTACCGATGTCTTCAGGCTGATGAAGAGACAGTACAACGAAGCGATAACCGGCCTTGCCGATGTAACTAAGAAGTATACGAAGAAGGCTGTATTCCTTCACTGGATGACGGTCATGTTCACATTCACATTCATCTTCGAAGGACTTCTTATCTACGGAGCATACAGGACTGTTGTAAGCCATACGATGACTCTGGCACAGCTCTCCGTCATCACGAGCATGATGGTCTCCACCACATGGATACTGATCGGATTTACGGAATCACTTACCGCTCTTTTCCAGAACGGTCTGTTTGTTGAGTATCTGAGAAGCTTCCTTGAGTATAAGGAAAGGATTCCCGAGGATACCGCAGGCGACGATCCCGGAACGGAGATCAAAAGCATAGAGTTTAAGGATGTTTCATTCTCATACAAGGACAAGGAAGTTCTCTCCCATCTGAACATGGAATTCCGCGGAGGCAAGACCTACGCACTTGTCGGACATAACGGTGCGGGCAAGACCACGCTCATAAAGCTCCTGCTCAGGTTCTACGATCCTACGGAAGGAGTGATCCTTTTGAACGGACGCGACATCAGGGAATATGACCTGCATAAATACCGTGCACTTTTTGCGACTGCGTTCCAGGATCACAGAATGTTCTCGATGTCGGTCATAGACAATGTCGTGATGGGTGAGAATATCGATCCTTCCGAAAAGGAAGAAAAGGTAACCGAGGCCCTTAAGCTTTCAGGTGCATATGACAAGGTAATGTCACTTTCGAAGGGACCACACACCATACTCACACATGAGTTCGACGATGAAGGTGCCGTGCTTTCGGGAGGTGAATTCCAGAAGATCGTTGTTGCAAGAGCGTTTGTGAAGGAATGCCCCATCAAGATATTCGACGAGCCCAGCTCCGCACTTGACCCGATCGCTGAATCCGAGCTTTTCGACAACATATACGAATCGTGCAGGGATAACACGCTCATATTCATATCACACAGATTATCTTCGGTACAGAATGCCGACTGGGTATACCTGCTCTCAGGCAAGACCGTTGCCGAGGCGGGGTCTCACAGGATGCTGATGGATATGAACGGTATCTATGCCGATATGTACAGAAAGCAGGCGGTCAATTACCTTGCGCTCAGCTCCGGCGAAAGTTCCGAAGAATCTGCGGAAGGAGGTGAAGCCGTATGAAGAAAGTATGGAAGAACCAGCTCTTCTTATGGAACCTGTGCTTTAAGACATGTCCCGGATACATGATCTATTTCCTTTACGACGGATTCAGGTATCAGGGAATAATCTTCCTCGAGCATGTTCTGGGAATACGTTACGTGCTTCACTGTGCGGAGTATAATGAGCCGTTCTGGAAGGCGCTCCTTTTCATCGGCATCATCCTTGTGATCAATATGATCCAGATCGTTCCCGACGGATTCTTCATCCACGGATGGAGCTTCAGATGCAAGCCTAAGCTTTACCGCGCACTGAAGGAACAGATGTATGCGAAGGCTGCAGAGATAGATCTTTCCTGCTACGATGACCCCGAATACTACAATGACTTCGTGCTTGCGGTTGCCGAGGCGGAAAGCTCGATAGACAGATTCCTTGCGATGTGCAAGAGCATTATGGAGGCACTCACGATCGTCTTTACGACAGGAGTTTTCTACCTGGTGACCAATGCGACCGGTATTCTCTTCGTAACGGCATCGCTGATACTTCGCTTCATCGTCGCCAAGAAGATCAACAAACTCAACTACGATGTAAGGCTCAAGGTCAATCCTCTCGAAAGAAAGAGAAATTACGTCAGCAGGGTTTTCTATCTGAATGATTATGCGAAGGAATTAAGGCTTCACCCCGCTGTAGGCGATTCCCTCGAAAAGGAATTCGACGAAGCCAACGACGATATAGTAAAAGAGCAGGAGAAGGTCGGAGGAAAGAGATCCTTCCTTACCTTTACAAGAGATTATGTGATAGGTGACTTCATCATGGACGGTCTCTACATCACATACCTTGTGTTTCAGGCAGCCGTGCTTCATACCATCGATTACAGTAATGCCGTCGTTCTTTTTAACAGAACGGGAAGCTTGAGAAGAGGTATGGCAGGCATAGCGGAGATATTCCCCCAGGCCCAGGAAAACAGTCTCTACATCGACAAGATCAGGGCATTCCTCGATTACGAGCCCGTGATCAAGCCGTTCGAAGGTGAGAAGGTTCCGAAAGGAAACGGTGAGCTTGTCATTGATAATGTAAGCTTTGCGTACGAAGAAAAGGCGGGAGAAACCCTCAAGGGCATATCGCTCAAGGTATCACCCGGAGAAAAGATAGCGATCGTCGGATATAACGGAGCGGGTAAGACAACGCTCATCAAACTGCTTATGAGACTGTACGATCCGACAGCCGGAAAGATAACCTATCACGGAAGGGATATCAGGGATTACAGCCCTTACGATTACAGAAGAAGGATCGGAGTTGTATTCCAGGATTACCAGATGTACGGAGCTTCACTTGCCGAGAACGTCGTTATGAGCGATGAGTCTAAGGACAGGGAGATGATACTCTCCGCTCTGGAAAAGGCGGGATTTGCCAGACGTCTGAAGAAGCTTCCGAAGGGACTCGATACGCAGGTTACCGCTGAGTTTGATGAAGACGGTGTGAACTTCTCCGGTGGCGAAAGTCAGAAAATTGCAATTTCACGCGCATTTTTCAAGGATGCTGATATACTGATAATGGATGAGCCCAGTTCGGCACTCGATCCGATCGCGGAGTATGAACTCAATAAAGCGATGGAATCCGCCGCAGAGGGCAAGACCGTGTTCTATATATCCCACAGACTTTCGACCACGAGGGATGCGGACCGTATCATAATGCTCGAAAACGGACGCATAGTTGAGGAAGGCACTCATGAAAGCCTCCTTGCACTCGGCGGAAAATACGCCGGAATGTGGAAGGTTCAGGCCGGAAGGTACGAAGGCGCGGATATCAAAGCTGTCTGATGCACAGACCGAGGGGAGGCAGATATGTCCGGTGAAAGAAAAGTTCCATGCGTTTCGGCGCAGATACTTGATGAAGTAAGGCTCTATCTGGAAAAGTACTACGAAGAACCGGAAGAGTTATTGCATGGTGCCTGTCCTGAACCCGATGGGATCACTCTTGAAGAGGACGCATACACGGAAGAAGCTTTTGAAGCGGCTGACAAAGAATGCGTATCATTTGATGTTGAAGAGACTCCCCGGAAGAAAAGAAAAAAGCCCGGTCTGTTCGCAGCAAGAAAGACCGGTGCCGCTAAGGAATCCGCTCCTGCCGCATCAGATGAAGCCTTTATGGGCGCAGCGGCGAAAATTTCCGGATCCGCGAACGCTATGCAGATGTCTGCTTCTGATATGAAGCCGATGGCTTTTGCAATGATGGCTCCGCAGGCTTCTGCTCCGGAGCCCAAGGCTGACAGAAAACTTGAGGATGTCATCGGTGATCTGGATAAGTCGTTCATGGAGCTTGTCTGGGAATTTGCCGACAGGAAGGGCATCACCGAGCCCGAGCTTCAGAAGAAAGCAGGCATAGACAGAAAGGCGTATTCAAAGCTTAAATGCGGAACCACCAAGAATCCGAGTAAATCCACGGCGCTTGCGATCGCGATCGCACTGGAGCTGAGTCTCGATGATACGAAGGATCTTCTTTCAAGGGCAGGACTTGCTCTTTCACCCTGCAGCAAACAGGATCTGATAGTCCGTTACTTCATAGAGAAGGAAAGTTATGACATGTTCGTCATAAATTATACGCTGGACGAATACGGAGAGCCGCCTCTCGGATCGCATTAAAACCGCATAATAAGTATTTCTTTTCGGACCCGGAAAATGTCGCCTGACGGTAGACCAACCCGGGTCCTTATTTTATTAGTATTACCTCAGAAACAATAAAACGCCGGACAAAACCGGAAAGCACAATTAATTAAAGCCGTTCAGGCGGTGGAAAAGAGGTAAATACTATGAGAGAAAATTTAACCGAGCTTGTATTCATTCTTGACAGAAGCGGATCGATGGGCGGACTTGAAAGCGACACCATAGGCGGATTCAATTCCATGATCTCCAAGCAGAAAAAGGAGGACGGAGAGGCATACGTATCAACCGTGCTGTTTGATGATAAGGTCGAGACCATCCATGACAGAGTCGAGCTTAAGAAAGTGGGTAAGCTCACAGATGAAGAGTATTTTGTAAGAGGCTGCACCGCGCTCCTCGATGCCGTGGGCGAGACGATAGACCGCATATCAAATATCCACAAGTATGCGCGCGAAGAGGACCGTCCGGAAAAGACCCTCTTCATCATCACCACCGACGGCCTTGAAAATGCCAGCAGACGTTACAGCTTTAAGGATATCAAGCGCCTGGTCGAGCAGAAGAAGGAGAAGGATCACTGGGAGTTCATATTCCTGGGCGCCAATATCGATGCGATCGAGACCGCGGGGAATATGGGTATCTCACGTGAGATGGCTGCGGATTACTGCTGCGATGAAGCCGGAATAGCACTTAATTACGATGTCCTCGGAAAGGTTGTATCAAAGGCGAGAAAGTGCAAGGGAGCTTCCATGGCGGCAGCATTTACCGGAGGTGCCTGGAAGGCCGATATCGAGAGCGATTATGAAGCCAGAAAAGCATAAAAAATCATAGTAAATTCTTATATGCTATCCCC
>JAEEQL010000107.1 GCA_016285265.1 Lachnospiraceae bacterium | reverse complement strand
TGTCGTATGATCGATAACAGAGGCAGTAATGAAAGCTTTTCTTCTTTTGCCGAAAGGCTTCTTGAAGCGTGCGCTCGCTAAAGGCGCTGTGCTTCTCTATCCGTCCAGATGTCCCGTCTGTGACAGGCCGGTCCGGCCAAGCTCCGAAAGGATATGCCTTTCGTGTCTCAAAACCTTAAAACCGATAAGAACTCCTTTTTGCGAAAAATGCGGAAAGAAGGTAAGTGCCGGCATGCGCTTTTGCACTGATTGCGGGAGGATAAGCCACGCCTTTGCGCGAAGCAGGGGAGCGTTTGAATACGGGCCTTTAAGCAAAGCGATGTACAGGTATAAATACCTCGGAAGACGCGAATATTCCAAGATTTTCAGTGAATTGACATACCGTCAATTAGCAGATTATATACATGGGGTGCGTCCCGATATCATAGCCGCGGTTCCGGTCTCAAAAAAGAAACTCCTTAAGAGGGGATATAATCAGGCGGCGGAGCTTGCAAGGGAACTGTCGGAGCTTTCCGGAATACCGTTTGAAGAGGGTGCGCTTTTGCGTGTCAGGGACACCTCTCCGATGAAACTTTTAAGCCCCTCGGAAAGGCAGAAAAATCTCAAAAATGCTTTTACCGGAGGCCAAAATGTAGTAAAATTTAAGCGTGTTCTATTAGTAGACGATATCTATACTACCGGCTCGACTATGGACGAATGTTCGCGGGCTTTACTTAAGGCGGGTGCCGAGAGCGTATACGGTCTCAGCATGGCGTCCGGAAGTGGGGTATAGGAGGGGAGGTTTATCGGATGAATATCAGGAATTGCAAGAACTGCGGTAAGATGTTCAACTATATTACCGGTCCTGTTATCTGCCCGAATTGCAGGGAAGCGGTGGAAGCCAAGTTCCAGGAGGTTAAAGAATACATCAGGGAACATAAGGGTGTCGGCATTGCGGAGGTTTCCGAAGCGTGCAGCGTCGATCCCGCCCAGATCCGCCAGTGGCTCAGGGACGACCGTCTCGAGGTTACCGAGGATTCCGCGCTTATGCTCAACTGCGAAGGCTGCGGAGCGCCCATCAGATCCGGCAAGTTCTGCGACAAATGCAGGACGAACATGACCAATTCGTTCAACAGCATTCTTAATGCCAATAAACCCAAGACCGAGTTTAAGAAACCTGATAAGGATTCTCCCAAGATGAGATATCTCGATCAGTAAGGTGAACAAGGGGACGGTTCCTCCGTTCACCGCTGTTTCGGAAATGTAATGTGAAGTCACCTGCGAGGTTTCACAATTGCAGGTGACTTGTGTTTGTAAAGGAGTGCGGGCTTTTCCCGCGAAATCTATGCTTGATAAAGACAGAGTCATTCTGATGACCAGAATGGCCTCATACGAGGAAGGTGACGGAAAAAAGCATATGAGTGTCGTCAGGTTCTTTAAGGGCGACTATATCGCCGTGGGGATCCTCAAGGCGGTTATCTGTGCTTCTGTTTCCTTTGCACTGATCCTCGCTCTTTATGTTTATTATAATTTTGACGTGTTCATGAGCAGCATCTATGACATGGATATCCTGGCCTTTGTCAGGAGCATACTCATGAAATACGCCTGGTTTGTAGGCATCTATGTAATGATCACCTATGTCGTATGCACGATCACATATAACTCGTCGCGCAGAAAGCTTAAGAGATACTACAGGAATCTCAGGGTGCTCAAGAAGATGTACGACAGACAGTAAGGAATTGTTATGACAAGGCTTTTAGAGATCAGAGACAACATTAAGGTTTTATTTTCGAAATACGATGTATTCATCATTCCCGTTCTGAAATTCCTGCTCGCCCTTATCATGCTGATCATGATAAACGGTAAGCTCGGATATATGGGCAAACTGGGAAATCCCGGAATAGTCATCATAGTTTCGCTCGCTTGTTCATTCCTTCCCACGGGAGCGATACTTCTTTTCGGCGGACTCTTTTCGATGGGACACGTATTCGCACTTTCACCCGAGGTTGCGATAGTTGTGGGGATCGTCTTCCTTCTCATCTATCTGCTGTACCTCAGATTCACTCCCGGTGAATCACTCTGCGTGGTCATCACACCCATGCTCTTTGTGTTCCACGTTCCCTATGTGATCCCCGTTGTGATGGGACTCATCGGGGGACCCGCATCCGCGCTTTCCGTTGTATGCGGAGTCATCATCTACTTTACCCTTCATGTGGTTACCCAGAACGCTGCGAACGTATCCGGCGATCTTTCGGACATAATGGGTCAGATCAGGCTCATAATCGATTCGCTTCTCGGAAATAAGCAGATGCTGGTTCTCTGCGTTTCGTTTGCGATCGTAACCATCGCTGTTTACATCATCAGACGTCTTCCCATCGAGCACTGTTGGATGATCGCGATGATCTCCGGTGCGGTACTCTGCATGGTCATCACGCTTATCGGCGGCCTTGTGACCAATGCCGGTTTTTCGATCCTCGGTATCATCTTCGGATGCATCCTTTCGGTGGGTGTCGGCAAGGTGATAGAGTTCTTCAAGTTCTGCGTCGACTACACGCGGACGGAACGGGTACAGTTTGAAGACGATGAGTATTACTACTACGTCAAGGCCGTTCCCAAGATGAATGTCTCGGCACCCGAGGTCAAGGTCAAGAACATTAACAGATCCCGCGAAAGACGTCCGATCCGTCCGTCCAGACAGGCTCCCGCACCGATGGACACCGCGGAGATGGATACCACGGAACTTGATTCATCGTATTTCGGAGACACGACCGAACTCGACGAGTGATATTTTTTGAGAGCTGAAGGATATGCAGTTTTTTGACGAAACAATCAAATATCTGAACAGCTTCGGTACCTATATGGGTACCATTGAGTGGCAGGATTATGCGGAGATAATCATTATCGCCGTTCTCTTGTATTACATTTTCAAGTGGGTCCACAACACCAGGGCATGGTCCCTTCTGAAGGGACTTGCCGTTATCCTTGTTTTCCTGATCATCGCGAATGTATTCCACATGGATACCATTCTGTGGATCTCGGGAAATGTCCTCCAGTTTGCGGTTATCGCATTCATCGTTGTGCTCCAGCCCGAGCTCAGAAAAGCTCTCGAGGTTCTCGGAAAGAGCAACTTCTTCGGATCTTTCTCATTTTTCGGACAGCAGATCAACAGCCGCGAGATAACCGAGGACAGCATCAGGGAGATAGTAAAGGCGTGCTCCCAGATGTCCTGGGTACGTACCGGCGCGCTGATAGTCATCGAGAACAAGGAATCCCTTGCACGTATCGACGAGACCGGCATCAGGATCGATGCGGAGATCACATCACAGCTTCTCATCAACATATTTGAAAAGAACACTCCGCTTCACGACGGAGCCGTTACCATACGCGGAAACAGGGTCTCGGCTGCTACCTGCTACCTTGACCTTACCAAATCCCAGTTTGTAAGCAAGGAACTCGGAACCAGACACAGGGCAGGAATCGGAGTATCCGAGGAAGCGGACTGTGTTGCGATAATCGTTTCCGAAGAGACCGGCAAGATCGCTGTGGCTCATGACGGACAGCTTGAGAGAAATCTTACCGAAGAATCGCTCAGGCAGTATCTTACTTCAACCCTCACAACGCCCGAGGAGGGAGAAGAGAATAATCAGGGTAAGAAGAGGAGGCGCAGAAAAGCATGATATTCCTAAAGCGTCTCGGAAAGACTCTTACCAACAATATATGGCTCAAAGTACTTGCACTCGTTCTTGCATTCGTTCTCTGGGTGCTCGTTGCGCAGATCAATAACCCCGTAAGGACGCTCACCTACAATAACGTCAAGGTAACACTTGTCGGAGCGAATGTCCTTGAAGCTGAGGGAAAGGTTTATCAGGTGCTGAACAATTCGGACATCGCGAAGGTAACCGTAAGGGCTCCCGAATCGGTCATCAATTCGATCACCGCTTCCGACATAACCGCGATCGCCGATCTTTCCCAGATAAATGAGGACGGAACGGTTCCCATTGTCTATTCCCTCGAAAGTGCGGAGAGCATCACTGCCGATCACGACACGGTATCCGTTGCGGTTGAAAACAGGATCACCAAATATGTGAACATCACCTGGCAGACTGTCGGCTCCGTAGGCGAAGGCTGCGTACAGGGCAAGGTCAATCTCGAGAGAAACAGGATCGAGGTCACCGGTCCCGAGTCGGATGTCAATCGTGTTTCGTATGCGCAGGTCACCATAGATCTCGACGATGCGGTCAAGACCATTTCCGCTGACATGGAGATCATCCTTTATGACACCAAGGGCAACCGCGTCGAAAGCGACATGATCGTAAAGCAGACCGATTACGTCACAACGACCGTAACCGTTCTTTCCACCAAGACCGTTCCCGTCTATGCATCGGCAACGGGCGAGCCTGCTGCCGGATATATATTTACCGGTGACATAACCGTAAATCCCGGAGTCGTTACCATTGCGGGTGATACCAGTGTGCTCAACACAATCTCCAGGATCGATATCACAAATCCCGTGGATATATCCTCTGCGAAGAACGACACGACCGCAACGTTCCACCTTACCGATTTCCTTCCCGCCGGAGTGACCTTCGAAGATCCCGATTTCGATGATGAGGTCGCCGTGACCGCAAGCATTGAAAAGAAGGCGGAAAAGACTCTTACCGTAGCCGCCGATCATTTCATCCTCACCGATATCCCCGAGGGATACGAGGCTGAGATCGCGGGAGAAGAAGAGATAATCGTAAGGCTTACGGGTCTTGAGACAGAGCTGAATGCCGTAAGTGCCGAATCACTCAGAGGACTGATAGAAGTGGATTCTTATCTGGCCTCCGTTTACGGCGATGATTACAGCGGCATATCATTTGTCAACATACCCGTTAAATTCAATCTGAGCGAACATGTTGAAGCGGATCCCGTTTACATCCGTGTACAGCTCAGTCCTAAAGAAGAAACTTAAACTGTTTGGGAGATTTATAAATGTCAAGAATGTTCGGAACCGACGGTGTAAGAGGAATCGCCAACGAAGAACTTACTCCGGAACTTGCAATGAAACTCGGAATGGCAGGCGCATATGTGCTTACCAGAAAGCAGAACCATAAGCCAACCATAATGGTCGGATGTGACACCAGGATCTCGGGCGACATGCTTGCAAATGCTCTTATGGCAGGTGCGTGCAGCGTCGGGGCAAACTGCGTTTATGTAGGCGTTGTTCCCACTCCTGCGGTCGCTTATCTTACAAGAAAGCATATGATGGATGCCGGAGTCGTTATCTCCGCATCACACAACCCCGTAGAATTCAACGGCATTAAATTCTTTGACTGCGACGGATTCAAGCTTCCCGATGCGCTCGAGGATGAGATAGAAGACCAGATCAGGAGAAATATGGAGGATATCAAATTCCCCATCGGTCCCGGAGTCGGCAAGATCAAGCTCCGCACGGATGCCAAGGAAGAATATATCAACCATTCCGTAAGAAGTGTTCCCGTAGATCTTTCCGGACTTAAGATCGTTACCGACTGCGCTGAGGGCGCATCGCATTACACCTCGGTCGAAGCTCTTGAAAAAGCCGGAGCTCACGTCATTGCGATCCACAATCATCCCGACGGGACCAACATCAACGCCAACTGCGGATCGACCCATATGGAAGAGCTCTGCGCAAGAGTTGTATTCGAAAAGGCTGATGTCGGACTTGCATTCGACGGAGATGCCGACAGGCTTCTTGCGGTCGATGAGAACGGAAACATTGTCGACGGTGACCAGATAATGGCCATCATCGGACGTAATATGAAGGATAACGGAATCCTCAAGAAGGATACGATCGTTGCCACGGTAATGAGTAACCTCGGATTCTCACTTGCCTGCGAAAGAGAAGGCATCAACCTCGAAAGGACCGCTGTCGGAGACAGATACGTTCTCGAAAGGATGAAGGAGATCGGAGCTTCTCTCGGAGGAGAGCAGTCCGGACACATCATCTTCCTCGATGAGAATACGACAGGAGACGGACTCCTCAGTGCGCTCCATCTTCTCAAGGTCATGGTGGATTCCGGCAAGAAACTTTCCGAGCTTGCGAAGATAATGGAAGTTCTTCCCCAGGCACTCGTCGGTGCGAAGGTTGCCAACCACAAGAAGGACAAGTACCTCGAATATCCCGAGATCGCGGATGCCATCAAAGCACTTGAAGAGAAGTTTGCCGGTGAGGGAAGAGTTCTTATCAGACCCTCCGGAACCGAGCCTCTTGTAAGGGTTATGATAGAAGGCAAGGATCAGAAGATGATACAGGAAGAGGCCGAGAAACTCGCCGCTCTCATACAGGACAGGATGTTCTGACCTTATTGTAAAAATATACGTTATCTGCTATTATAATTGTCAGAAAAATCAACTTTACGGGGTAGGGCTTAACCGCCCAAAGGGTACTGGAATAAATGGTCACTCAAAAGGTTTTGATTAAAAATCCCACAGGTCTTCACTTAAGACCTGCCGGAATTCTTTGTAAAGAAGCAATGCAGTACAAGTCGCTGATCACCTTCAGGTTTGGTGATGATAATACGGCAAATGCCAAATCCGTACTCAGTGTTCTCGGAGCATGCATTAAATGCGGAGATGAGATTGAATTCGTCTGTGAAGGCGAAGATGAAGACAAGGCTCTTGCGGCTCTTGTTGCAGTGGTTGAGAGCGGACTTGGCGAATGATCTTATAACACGTATCTGCTGCAGCGAAGCTCTTTAGGCTTCGCTGTTTTGCTATAAAGCCCTTCGGAGGAAGAGATGTCAGAGCTTACGGTAATAGTTCCATGCAAGAATGAGGAAGAGGCAATACCTCTTTTTTATGATGAGCTTGTAAAGAATACCGGATTCCTGGAAAAAAGGAATACCGGTCTTAAAGTTCTGTTCATCGATGACGGTTCTGACGACGGAACCGTTTCCGCAGTAAGGGCACTCAATGAAAAGGACCCCAGGGTGCATCTTATTTCTTTTTCGAGGAACTTCGGAAAGGAAGCTGCGATGTATGCGGGACTTAAGGCTGCGGACTCGGACTTTGCGGTCATAATGGATGCGGACCTTCAGGATCCCCCTGCGCTTTTGGAGGAGATGTTCTCCTATATCGATGAGGGATATGATTCGGTTGCCACAAGGCGCGTTACCAGAAAGGGCGAGCCTCCCATCAGAAGTTTTTTTGCAAGACGTTTTTATAAGGTTATGAAAAAACTTTCGGACACCGAGATCATGGACGGTGCCAGAGATTACAGGCTGATGACAAGCCAGTTTATTACCGCTGTACGTTCCATGACCGAATACAACCGCTTTACCAAGGGAATATTCGGATGGGTCGGATACGAGACCAAGTGGATCGACTTTGAGAATGTTGACAGAAGTGCCGGAAAGACCAAGTGGAATTTCTGGGGACTGGTTATGTATTCACTGGAAGGTATCACTGCATTTTCAACCAAGCCTCTTGTGATGAGTTCATTGATCGGAATTATTTTTTGCTTTATCGCTTTTGTGATGACTGTATTTATAGTTGTCAGAAGGGCTGTTTTCGGCGATCCCGTTGACGGCTGGGCAAGCCTTATGACGGTTATAGTGTTCTTGGGCGGTGTGCAGTTTTTCTGCACGGGTATACTGGGTCAGTATATTGCCAAGGCTTATCTCGAAGTAAAAGATCGCCCGCTTTATCTTAAGAATGAGAAAAACTGCTTCTGACAAGGGTGTGCTGTGATGGCAAAAACGGTTCTGCTTGTTCTATTTTTGATAATAGTTTCATTTTTTTCGGGGCGTACCCTGATGCTGTTTTCCGCTCTCTTTTCCAAAAAGAAAGCGGACGTCTTCACATCATTTTGCGCAGGTACTTTAGTGGTCCTGTGCGTTTCTTTTGTATCCCACTTGCTTACGGTCTTGCAAAGCGGAATTTTGGCGGATGAGAAAAAACTTGCCGGGATAGTTATGATCTCGGTGATGACTTTGTCATATTTTGCATTTGTCATTCTGACCGTTGTCATGGGTAAGACCAAGGATGACAAGAAGAAGGAGAAAAGAAAACCCAATACGGCATCGAAGATTGCTGTATGCATTGCAGGCTTGGCAGTGCTTGCAGCTCTCGTAACCGTCATGTGCGGACTCAGGGTTAACTCTGTTGGGGATGAGACTTTAGAGACCGTCAGGGTTTTCGTAAAAAACGGAGTGATGTATTCTGCGGATCCCTTAACCGGCATGCCTTATGCGGAGGGCGTTCCCATGAGATACAAGATCCTGAGCCTTCCCGGATTGTACTCGGTTTTCGTATCAGCTTTCGGAACTTCACCCGAGATACTTTTATATAACATCATGCCTGCATTCTGGTTTGTATCCGGACTTTGCGCCATGTTTGCTTTATCGAAGAGTATCTTCGGCGGAAAAGAAAACGAGATTTTTAATCGCAGCGTTTTTATGACAGGCGTCATTTTGTTTACATATGCGGCTGATCTTTCATCCTATGCTCAGGGCTTTTCGGTCCTGTCGCAGATGTGGACGGGAACGGCAATAAGGATCTGGGTTCTGATCCCCTTTATGCTGTATCTTCTCTTTGAGAAGAAATATACTTTGGCGCTTCTTCCCGCGTTATGTGAAGTTTTTATCTGCAG
>JAEEQL010000013.1 GCA_016285265.1 Lachnospiraceae bacterium | reverse complement strand
TCTTGGATGGAGAGAAAAATATTACATATTCCGGCAGACTATGACTATGGTTGAATCAAAAAAGATTATTCTGAATCCGGAAGAAGAAACTTCGGTTAAGGATGTATATAATTTGATATTGTATTCTTTTAAGCAGGAAATGGGAGATTTATCATTTGCCGATGGGAAGGTTGACAATAGTTCTGAATATATCATAATCGATGAATTTCCCAATACAAATGCTTCGTATACTAAAAAGGCATTGGAATTAGCTAAGAATCTGACAGGGAAAAGAAAAAACACCCTTATCATCAATACTTTCGAAAAAATTGGTGGGGAAAAAGTCCCTATTCATAATGTTGTTGATCTTCAATACAATAAAGAAATGGAAACAAAAGAAAAGGTGTTTTATGGAAACCTTTCCATTCCGTATTATCAGTTTCCTGAAGGGATGCCCGATGTGAATTATTATTTAGCGTTCATTGAGTCATTGGGGCGCAGAAAACCCGGAAAAATATATAGTTATTCTAAATATAGCTTGTTTGCAGATGCTTGTAGAGAGATGCTGAAATTACCGGTAGAGGTGTTTTAATAAATAATGCATGTTATTTAAAATTTGGACTTAACTTTTTCCCTTCTCGTCCGATATAATGAATGTAAGGCAACAGGAAAGCTCGGGTGAGCGCGGATCCGAACCTTCATAAGCCTAAAAACCATTAACCGCCGCAGGGAAGCGGCACTACACAATTTCAAGGAGGAAATATTATGGTAGTACAGCACAATCTTACAGCAATGAACTCTAACAGAATGCTTGGTCTTACTCAGTCCACTCTTACTAAGTCCACTGAGAAGCTTTCTTCCGGATACAAGATCAACCGTGCAGCAGATAATGCAGCAGGACTTGCAATCTCCGAGAAGATGAGACGTCAGGTCAGAGGTCTGACCCAGGCATCTACCAACGCACAGGACGGTATCTCCGCAGTACAGACTGCAGAAGGCGCTCTCAATGAAGTACACGATATGCTTCAGAGAATGAACGAACTTGCTGTTCAGGCTGCAAACGACACCAACATGAGCAAGGATAGATCTTATATCCAGTCCGAGCTTGATGCACTTGTAGACGAGATCGACCGTGTTTCCAACACCACCACATTCAACGAGCAGAGCCTTCTCGACGGAACATTCACCGGCAAGAAGCTCCAGGTTGGATCAGAAGGCGATTCGAAGCAGGTCATTGAGATCAGCATCGGCAAGATGAACGCTTCTACCATCGGTGTTAAGAAGGCTGATATCAAGGTCGGTTCTCACGGCGCAGCTCAGACCTCGATCACAAAGATCAAGGCAGCTCTTGAGAACGTAAGCAAGCAGAGATCAGATCTCGGTGCTATCCAGAACAGACTCGAGCACACCATCGCAAACCTTGACAACGTTGTTGAGAATACCACCGCAGCAGAGAGCCGTATCCGTGATACCGACATGGCTACTGAGATGGTTAAGTTCTCTAACCAGAACATTCTTCAGCAGGCAGGTCAGGCAATGCTGGCTCAGGCTAACCAGTCCAACCAGGGTGTTCTCAGCCTTCTCGGCTAATAACCGGTACTGCAGAACAAAACCTAAGTTAAATAGTTCACGCGCAAGAAGAGGAGACCGTAAGGTCTCCTCTTTTGGAGAAAGCCACATTATGGTTGATTTTAAACTTATTTTTTTCTACGGACCTTTGGATGCACTCAGGTATTTTATGGATAGATTGACTGAGTGCGCGGAAGAACGCGGAATAGAGTATGTTATCGCAGATCACAATGATCCCGGATCATACGCCCTTTCAAGATTGAATTCATTTTTGTAGGGTGATGATCCGGTTTTTATGTTTACGATGAATCAGATCGGGATCGGGTTGGTTGAAGGAAACGAAAATTATTGGAAGAAACACAATATTACCGTATTTGACTTTGTTCAGGATCATCCGCGAAATTATGATGATATCCTGCTGGATCCTCCCTGTGATATCAGGATTTTATCGCTTGATAAGAACAACATGGACTTTATACACAGATTTTATCCGGGGATAAAGGACGTTTTCTTTATGCCAAACGGTGGGACTGAGGTCTGCGAATTTGTTCCGTTTAAAGATCGTACAATAGATGTTCTTTATATGGGAGGATGCCAGCAGGCTACTGATTATTTTCCTCCTATTAACGGACTGCCCGATGAGGGAAATTCCTTTTATTCGGATGTTGTATCCATGATGGTCGAAGAGCCTTCGCTCACTACCTAATCAGCTATTGAAAATTGGTTTAGTGAGAGGAACATTCCTGTTTCTGAGGAAGTATTACTTACCTTAAATCTTCAGGCCGCACCATATATCGAAAACTACATCCGAAGGTTTTTTAAGTTAGAGGGGATGCATGCACTTGACAGAGCTGGAGTTCATGTGGAGATTTACGGAGGGGATTCATGGATCGACAGGGATGTGCCTTTTTCCGATAATATCCATATCAATCCCAGAATCAGCAGTGATGAGTTGAACCGCATCATATGTAACGCCAAAATATCACTTTGCTTTATCCCATGGTATAAAAGAGGTTGTTCGGAGAAGAATTTCGATTCTATGCTTAACGGGGCTCTTTGTGTAAGCGATAAGAGCGAGTATCTTGAAGAGCATTATAAAGAAGGAGAAAACATAATATATTTTGATCTTGGCAACCCGAGACAGATGGCTTCCGATGTAAAGTGGCTGCTTGAAAATCCCGGCAATGCCGAGTTGATAGCGAAAAGAGGATTTGATACTGCACTTAAATATGATACGTGGAAAGAAAGATTTCGTTCTTTTGCTGAAGATATAGTTCCTAAGGTTATCACCGAAAAATACGGAAAGGGTATGGAAATGTGTGAAAAAACCTCAGCTCGCTTAAAACTGTATATTGTATCCTGTCATGTAGATAAACCACTCTCCCAAGAACCACCTAAATCCGAATATGATATCCCTATCCAGGCCGGAGCAGCTTTGACCGATATCAGAATATGCGAATTAAATGATCATGACGGATTTGCTGACAGTGTTTCCACACGCAACAGACGTTATAGCGAAGCAACTGCCATGTACTGGGTCGGCAGACATTTAGACAGCGAGTATGTCGGAATAGTACATTACAGAAGAAGACTTGATCTTACGGATGAGCAATATGACAGGTATATGGATGAAGGAGTGGATATTATCACGACTGAACCTATCGATCTCGGTACTTCTATAGAAAATGATTATCGAGAGGTTCTGTATTCCGCAGATTGGGATCTGTTTATGGATATCTTAAAAGAAAAAGATCCCGGCGAATACGAATTCTACAGAGAATGTCTTTCTTCGAATCTGATCCACGCCTGCAACATAAATGTATTTCGGGCTGGTTTATACTGGATGTTTACTGATTGGGCATTTCCCATTCTTGATGAGTTCTGGAAGAGAAGCCCCGAAAAGACCGACGTATATCAGCATAGGGATGTCGGCTTCATTGCTGAGAGGTTATCTCATCTTTTCGTTATGAAGATGATACGCGATGGGAAAAATGTAGTCGAGGCGCCGCTTAAGGATCTCAGATCTGAAGAATGGGATTGCAAGAAGGAATGTGATTACGGAGATCTTGATGCCGTATTCGAAACATGTGACAGACTATATAAAGCTCATCAGATCACAAAGTGTTGTAATGTGGTCGGAGAATCTGTAAGAAGGGGAGGTAATAAGGATCCGAGAATAGCTACGTTATCTGAAGTGATGGTAACGGGGATACTTGAACGAAGAGAACTTTCTCTTACTATGCACGAATATCTTCCGGAACAATTCCGTACGGATTTGAATACACTTATGTATATATGGGATGCATTTAAAAAGGCACTTCAGACATATATGGTTCTTAAGAATGAAGAGAGTTCCAAATTACTTGAGGAGATACTTGCTCTTACACATTTCAGTAATGTTGCAAAGAAAGAAGTATTAAAGCATATATTGGAAAACCGGAATACCTGAGACGGTTTTTTTGAGAGCATGACATCAAAAAGTATATTAATGGCATCGTTATTCATTTGGGAGAATTGAATGGTGGAAACAGAAGTGTTGGTTAGACAATTGCTGGATTTTATTGATCAGGATAAAGATAATGGTGTAAATTCAAATACCATTAAGTTTGCAAATGAATATGTTGATGCAATAAAGCATATCTCGGGGATAAAACTTGATAAAACGGATATTACTTCTTTAGAAAATATAATGACTATAAAAAATCCACGATATGTTTTGCTGTGGCTTTCGGTTTTGGCAAAAAACATTTCGTGTGATGAATTTTGTAATGATTTACTGGAGTATACATTATCCGTCAGGAAAACATTCGGTATAGAAACACAGTTTTTTTTATATTCTCAGATAAACGGTATATTATTTGGAAAATCATACTCAATTCCGGAAAACATAGAATCTCTTTGGGATCAATGGCTTTTTGAGATTGTATCATATTACAGAAACGAATTAAGTGATTTATTATCTCCGATTGATGTCTGTGATAGAAATAAGAATCTGGTGTTTGTCGTTTCAAATCAGATTATTGGAATAAATCATTCACCAACTGCGGCTGCTTTACAATGGTGTGTTTGTTTGCTCAAACAGGGTAAGGATGTATTACTTATTAATTCAGCTGAGTGCCTTTCCAAAGTGGGTGCAATTCCGTTTATGGCCACCGCGGCAAGTTATATAAAAGAATATTCTGATATATCATTCCTGGAATATGATGGCTATAAAATCCCATTTTATCAATGTCCTGACTCCATGCCTGATAGAGATATCCTTACAATATTGCTCCAAATTGTTCGGGAAGAAAGACCTGAATTCATTATTTCAATGGGTGATATTATTTTTTCGGATTTGGCAGATAAAACTATTCCTGTTTATTCGGTTGGCTTATCTTCCGATATGCCCAGAAGATATACCAAGTACAAAAGCTTGTATACTATCTTAACAGATAGTGATAAACAGTGGATGCAACGTACAGGGTTTGCTGAACAGTCTCTGGTGCGCACTGTATTTTCGTTTAAATTACCTGACTCGTGTAATGCTTTTGCAAGAAAAGATTATGATATTCCTGATGATTCATTTTGCATGGCGGTGGTTGGGAATCGGTTAGATGATGAACTGGACGATGAATTCTTCGATTTTATACAAGAAGTTTTAAAGGTGGAAAACTGTTTTGTGTGCTTTGTTGGGGACTTCGATTATGAATCAGTTACAAAAAAATATCCTATATTGAGCCATAAATCATCTTGGATATCATATGCAAAAGATTTATTGGGCGTTATGAGTTTGTTCGATCTTTATATAAATCCTAGGAGAATGGGTGGCGGAACTTCAGCGTTGTATTCTATGTCTCAGGGTAAGCCGGTTGTTACCATCGAATATGGTGATGTTGCCTTGAATGCGGGTAGTGAGTTTTGCGTTAACGACTATTCTGAAATGATCAGGGTAATAAAGCGGTATATGGAAGATGAGTCATATTATGATCATATGAGCGCAATCGCCAAAAACAGAGCAGATGAATTGACAAATATAAATGATAATATGATGAGACAAATAAGTGAAATTGAGAACAGAGAGTATAATAGTCTGTAATGAACGTGTTGCAAAGAAACGCTAAGGCATATGCTTTAAGATCAAAATGCCTGAGACAATACTTTCGGCAGCAGGACATCATAAGAAAAAATATTGTTCGCTGCAATCCTTCCGTTTTCAGCTATTTTTTCACGTTCATCGTCATGAGTAAGATAGTATTCTGCCTTTTCAATCATATCATCCGGACTTTCAAACCAGACGAGTTCGCGTCCGTTTTCGAAGTATTCCGAAAGCTCGGCCTGATAGTTTGTGAGACAAAAGCCTCCGGCACCGAGTATATCGATCACACGAAGAGGTATTCCGGTCAGTATGCTTCGGAGGGTGATGTTGATATTTATCTTGCTTGAAGCAAATACTTTCGGCATTTCGGAATAGTAATCAACGGTTCCCAGATAGTTGACGTTCATATCTTTCGGAGGCTCCGCACCGGAATAAAGATCAACCTTAAATGAACTTCCCAGAAGCGTGAGAAGGTGCTTTCTTTCGTTCACAGTGACTTTTTTTCTGAGCATATCACAGAAGATATTCTTCCTTGCACTGCGGAATCCTTTCCCCAGATCTGCTTTTACATATTTCCCTATTTCATTGATCATATTCTGTGTGATCATCTGTGAAGGTAGATCCATTCCATAGATCATTTCCTGGGCATTTATGATCGCATCTAGATAACCTTTTATATATTCCGGGAGATAATTGATCTTGTCATAGAAATTATTTCCGTCATCATATAAAGAACCTATAAAAGTGATATCGTGAGCGTATCCGGATCTGTCAGGAACAGAGAGTTTGTTAAGCCTGAATGTGTTGACAGGCAGAGGCATATAATATACCGTATCAAACCCCTGCGACTGATAGATTGCAGCAAGTGCATAATCGAAGACAAATACTTTATTACATGTGTTACTCAGTGTTTCCGATTCAAGAGTCAGATGCGGGCTGTCGTATACCCAGGAAATATAAGGGATGCCTTTTTCCTGAGCTGTTTCGGATATAAGAGGAAAATAATCAAAAGAGAAGATAAGATCGCAGGACGATCTATCTATTTCGCGGATCAACGAGTCGGTGAAAGCCGGATCATCGGTATGGTTAGCCGGCTGCTTTTGCCATACCGATACCTTATGGCCGAGTCTTTCCATGCTCTCAACACAGTCCTCTTTGCTGTTTTCATTCCAATAATAGTACAGAATGTTCATTAAATAGTCTCCAAAGCTTCTGCGAGCGGAATGTGTTTGGTGCCTTTGATATACGCTCCACCCTCCGTTGAATTGATCAGCTCGATGCCACCGATGTCATCATACTTGAATCTGTTTTCAATCCATTCCCTGTAAAGCGATAATAACAGGCTGGTTTTTACAGTATCACCGTAGTATCCCTTTACTGAAACTGTTTTGTCGTCCTTGGTACTGTGCTTGAGATCTGTGCCTGACGCGTGCGATTTGTCGCCTGTGAAAGCCATGTCGCATCCAAGAAGTATTATCTTTTTTGCCCCGGCCTGAATGGCAAAGTCTATTGCCAGAGTAGTCACAGAACCACCGGTATTGAATAATCTGTGTCCAAGTTTTTCGGATAGTTCAAAATCCTTCTGGCAAGCCATATATTTTTTTCCGTGATAGTTTTGAGCAAATTCATAGTAGGCACTGGAATTCAGGATCAGCGGAACTTCGAGGTGCTCCAGACCGTTTACCTGTGAATAGGTACCTTTTGCCGGATCCATTTCGAAGAATGCATCCGGAGTTATGCCATAATTGATAAGTTTTCTGAGTACTGTGCCCACACATATTATCTTGATCGGGGTATTCTTATCATAGGCCTCTTTTAGGTCCTTAATATTCTTATCAAGCGACGGACCGGCTGCGATGACTATTACAGTTTTGCCATCGTATTCAGGGAAGAGTTCTTCCGCATATCCATCGGCATTTTTCTTGTTTTTATAGAAATTAATATATATATCGTCTTTTTGATCTGCGAAACTGTTGATGGTTATCTGGAGCTTCTTCAAGATCTTTTTTCGTTCGATCTGTGAGGAATCATTTTCGGGAAGCTTCAGAAGTGATGGCATGTGGATGATGTATTTTGAGTTTTCTTTTGCCAAAGATGCAGCGAATCCCTTTATATCGGAATCAGGAATGAGATGTATCTTGGGACTGGTGAAAACATTTTGCCATGGACCCAGTTTTCCGGAACGAGCCAGATCAAAAAGGATGGGATCGTTATCATACACGTAGATGTCTGCCGAACCGTTTGTTATCTGATAAAGAGCATATATATGATATCCGAGTCCTATTCCCCAGATATGGTATTCATCAGCTTCGGGAGCAAAGTTTTCTTTTGCGAGAGTATATGCTTCCGACATAGGATCATCAGTGCTGCATAGATACCTGTCTCCGCCAAAATGATATCGCAGGGTGGGATATCCTAATGCGGTTTCTTCAAGTTCCATCATTCCGCTTGTTTCCTGCGAGACTGAATCGTAGATCCGGGATATATATTCGCTCAGTTCCTCAAGAAGTGACATCTGAAGCGGGATGAGTATATTGTTTATAAAGAAATTCAACGAATCGGCACAGAGAACATAGTCCTCCGATTGGAGTGAAGAAATAATTCCTATAACACCGTTTTGAAATGCGGTTTTGTCTATAAACTGAGGAAAAGCCTCAAGACTTCCAAGATCGTGTGAAATCTCCGAAGTCATAACCCCTGCACTATGGTATAACTGTCTTCTGTACAATTCTGCATTTCTTTGCATTTTAGTAATAAGAAGTGCGTTATTACGGTAGAAATCGTAGGTTTTTTCTTTATTTTCCATCATTCTGTCTATTTGTATATATGTTTGTCAGTGCCTTATATGATTATAGCATTTAACGGTTTATATGGCATTATTCTGTCTTTAGTGCTATTATTCACCCACGGGTATTCACCGGAAAAGAATCGCTTCGATATATTTCCGCCCGTTCTTATCTATGTGTAGCACCGTTGCGCAGGCTCCGCGGTGATCACCAAAAAGTCTCCTGCATCATTGCCGCATGTCCGGCATTACCAATTAGTCAGACTATGTAAATGTATTATTGTGCATTGACCTTATACACAAATATTGTGTATAATCATGGAGGATTAATATCGGTATGAAGCATAGGGATTTAGTGAAAAGGCTGGAAAATGCAGGATTTCAGCTTGTAAGACATGGCGGCGGACATGATGTATATCGCCGTGGTAAAGATGAAGAAGTAATACCCAGACATAAAGAAATAAACGAAATTCTGGCAAGACATATAATAGCTAAGTGGAATTTATAACAGAAGGAGGTGCTCATTATGATCCTTGCTTATCCAGTGATCTTTACGAAGACCGGAGACAAAAAAGACACATATCTTGTTTATATTCCTGATCTTGATGGAGCAACTGAAGGGTATGGAATAGCCGATGCGATACATATGGCAAGGGATTATATCGGATCTGCGCTGTATTCGAAAGAAGAGAAAAAATATCCGAAGCCAAGTGCATTATCAAAAGTGGATATTTCAAAAAGTGCATTCTGTAATGAAGGTGAGTCTATAATCTCTATAGTGGATGTGGATGTAGAGGAGTATAGAAAAAAACTGGATAATAAACCGGTAAGAAGGAATGTGAGTCTTCCCAACTGGCTGAATAAGAAAGCCAATGAAGAACATATCAATGTATCAAGAGTTCTTCAGGAAGCTCTTATAGATAGATTGGCATAATAAATAATTAGTGACGACAGAAGAGGAACCCACCCGGGTTCCTCTTTTCTTTTCCTTAAATAATCAGCACATTACCATTCTAGCATTTTTCACAAAATCTCCCCTTCATTTTTATATATCAATTGCACAATAAAAAGTTTACTTATAAATTCGTATCTGCTACTATTTACTAAAAGAAATAGTAGTATACAAGTATGGTAAAACAGCAAAAATTGAGAACAACACCGCTTCAGTACTGCTATTGAAAGTCTCTAAACTATGCATTTTATATGCATCGGGAGGTTATCGTGAGCCATAGATCCAAAGACCAAAAGAAGGAATTGGAAATACCTGTTCCCGCAGAGAACACCCCTGTGATTGCGAAGAAGTCTGCTGCTGTTTATCTGAAGAGATACTGGCAGCTCTATCTGCTTCTTTTCGTTCCGATCGTTTATTTCATTATTTTCAAGTACATACCTACCGCGTATGTATCGATCGCATTCAAGAAGTACAGTATTGTGCAGAGCATTTTTGAGATGCCTCTCGCGGGTAATCACGGCTTCGAATATTTCATCAAGGCTTTCAAGAACAGGGACTTCCTTTTTGCGCTCAGGAACACTCTTTTTCTTAACCTGCTGGATATCGTGATAGGTTTCCCTGTTCCGATTATCTTTGCACTTCTTTTGAACGAGCTTCGTTTCAAGTTCTTCAAAAAGACGGTCCAGACCATAGCGTATATGCCTCACTTCCTTTCATGGGTCATCATCTACGGTCTTGCACTTCAGCTTTTTACTCCGGATAACGGACTCATCAACATGGTCCTCAGGCATTTCGGACATAATGCCATTCCTTTCCTCAATGAAGGACATACATGGGTGGCGACATATATCGGACTCGGAATCTGGCAGTCGTTCGGATGGAACTCGATCATCTATCTGGCTGCGATCTCCGGAATCTCTCCCGAGCTTTATGAAGCTGCATCCGTTGACGGTGCCGGAAGATTCCAGAAGATGTGGCACATAACCCTTCCCGGTATCAGACCTACCATCGTGGTCCTTCTGATCCTGGCGCTCGGTAATGTCCTCGGCTCCGGCTTCGACAGACCCTTCGTTTTCCAGAACAACCTGGTAATGGAAAATGCGGAGGTTATCTCGACCTTCGTTTATAAATACGGTATCAAGGCGCTTCAGTTCTCCCTGACAACCGCAGTCGGACTGTTCCAGTCCGTCATCAACGTCATATTCCTGGTGCTTGCCAACAGCTTCTCAAAGCGTATGGGCGAGCGCGGACTACTGTAGGAGGCTGTCATGGAAGAAACAAGCAGAGAAATACATTCCATAAAAACCAAGATAGGAGACTGGGTCATAGTTTTCATCTGCGTGCTGATCGCTCTTATCTGTCTTTTGCCGATGGTAAACCTGCTCGCAAGATCGCTTTCCGGCACGGACTACCTGTTAAGGCACGAGGTATACCTGATCCCCAAGGGACTTAATATCGATTCCTATGTTACGGTCCTCAAGGATCCCAAGTACATCAAGGCATTCGTATGGACGGTTTTACTTACCTTCGTATGCACCATCCTGAGCCTTACGATGAGCACACTCTGTGCATACCCGCTCATCTTCCCCGCATTAAAAGGAAGAAAAGTGATCAATGCGTTCATTACGATCACGATGTTCTTTAACGCAGGTACGATCCCCAACTACCTGCTGATGCAGAGGCTGAACCTGCTCGACAATCCGCTGGTACTGATCATACCGAGCTGTCTGAGCGTTTACAACATGATCATCTTAAGGAGCTTTTTCTACGGAATACCGGATTCCTTAAGAGAGTCTGCGGAGATCGACGGTGCGAGTTACCTCACGGTTCTTCTGAGGATCTATATACCTCTTTCAAAGCCGGTTCTTGCAACACTTGCTCTTTTCTACGCGGTAGGAAGATGGAACGGTTACTCGGATGCACTCATGTATGTGAAGAACAAGGATTATTATCCCCTTCAGCTTCTCATGTACAACATCCTGAACAATATCAACCAGGTAGAGGTTGCGGCGCAGGAAGGCTTCACTTCACCGGGACTTAAGGAATCGCTCAAGGCAGCGATCGTCATGTTCTCAACGATCCCGATCCTGTGCATCTATCCTTCACTTCAGAAGTACTTCATCCAGGGCGTTACGCTCGGTGCAGTCAAGGAGTGATACTTACAAGTTTGAGATTTTAGCGGTACAAAGCCGTTGAAATAAAGTTTAAAGGAGGAAAAAATGAAAAAGAAAGTTTTGTCATTACTTCTTGCCGGCTCTATGGTTCTTTCCATGGCTGCCTGCGGAAAAACTTCTGACACTGAGCCTGTAGGCGTTCCTGAAGTAGGCACAGTTGATCAGAGCACATTTGAAGGCGACGGAACCGAGATTGAGGGAGGAAGCAGCTCCGAACTCGTTGACGGAAGATTCGCCGAGACCAGACACATCACCGTTGAGATCTATGACCGCGGAAATGACGGCGGCACCGATCCCACCAACAACATGTACACCGAATACATCAAGAAGGGTATGCTTGAGGATCACAACGTAGAAGTTGAGTTCGTAGCAGTTCCCCGCTGGACCGAGGTTGATGAGATCAACAACCTTCTCGCAGCAGGCAACGCTCCTGACATCTGCGTAACCTATTCATATCCTACCATCCAGACCTATGCAGGAATGGGCGGCGTTCTCGATCTTCAGAACTTCGTAGTTGATTACAAGAACGACATCCCCAACCTCTGGAACTGGCTCGGAACCACCAATATGTATTGGGACAAGAGCGTTACCGACGGAACCCTTTGGGCACTTGAAGGAAAGAGAGCTAACAACAACCGTATCGTATGCTTCATGCGTCAGGATTGGCTCGATACTCTCGGACTTGATGCTCCTACCAACAGACAGGAGTTCTATGAGTGCATTTGTGCATTCAGAGACAATGCCGACACCCTTCTTGGCAAGGATGCTTCCAAGATGGTTCCTTTCTCAGTTTCCTACGATGTAGGCTGGAGAGCAGCACTTCTCATCGAGTCTATGATGGATCCTAACATCACCGACAAGGAGCTCTATGTTAACGGTTTCGATGACAGAAAGCTCACCCAGAACGGCACCAAGGATGCCCTTAAGATCCTTAACCAGTGGTACAACGAAGGACTTATGTGGAATGATTTCGCTCTTTACGGATCAGGCGATTCTACCGAGGATGACATGATGAAGGCCGGCTATGTCGGAGCATTCATGCACAACTGGGATTATCCCTTCAGAAACGGCGAAGATTCCATCAACGCTAACCTTGCAAGACTTGTAGGACCTGAAGCTAAGTTCGTTGCTGTTGACTGCTTCGAAGCTTCCAACGGCCAGATCATCAAGTACACCGACTCAACTGCCGGCGACAGAAAGATCTTCTTCCCTTCAACCAATGACGAGCCTCTTGCATCACTCCTTTACCTTGACTGGATCTCCGATCCTTCACACATCGAGTATCTCCAGATCGGTGAAGAGGGAGTTAACCATGAAGTACTTCCCGATGGCGCTTACACATTCATGGCTGCTACCGGCGAAGCTATCATGAACTCCGGACAGAACATCGATATGACCATTACCTGTAACGGACTTTGCCTGTCAACTCCCGAGCTTACCGTTGCTTCACTTGCCAACAACTATCCTCCTTGCGATCCCGCAGACGTAGCTCAGGCAAATGCTGTAGCCAACAATGGTAAGAAGCCCTCTAAGAATTCCAAGATCACTGCTATCGCAGCTGAAGAGGGAATGGGCGAAGCTCTCAATGCAAAGAGAGATATCATCTATGATACCGTAGTTGTATGCTCACCCGAAGAGTTCGACGCTAAGTGGGACGAGCTTATGGCTGATTATCTCAATGCAGGCGGACAGGCTATCATCGACGAGAGACTTGCTGCTTGGGAAGCTCTCTACGGTGACAAGACCATGCTTGACTGATCTCAGTTGAGATATAGTTAACGGTTCAAATTCTTTTTTCACGGCGGTGCTCCGATCAGGCGGGGCACCGCTTTTTTAGAGGCTTTCGCCCGCCCTTATTTATTGGGTAAAATCCTTGCAAATAAAGGTGTTTTTTTGTATAATATCCGAGTGGCTGGAAAGAGCTCCTTAATAGGAATTTTATTCCCGGTCAGATGGGATCATAGCTCAGCTGGGATGAGCGTCCGCTTGACGTGCGGGAGGTCACAGGTTCGAACCCTGTTGGTCCCATTTTTTTCATCCTCTGCAAGCTGAAAATGCAGAGGATTTTTATTTTTCCGAGGTGAGAGAATGCTATACCAATTCATTACGGATGCAGATGCGAGGAACACGGTGATGCTCATAGGGGCACTGCTTTCATTTGTGCTTACTTTCATAGCCCTCAGGCTCTTTGAAAAGAAGCTCCCCACCGACGGCGGAAGGGAATTTGCCGTCGACGGAACGAAGTCGATCGGAAAGCCCAGGGGCGCAGGCATCGTCTTCATCCTGGTCTTTACCGTGATATCACTGTTCTTCACCGAGATCAGCCTCGAGAAACTGCTCTATTACCTGCTCATCATCTTCTGCATGCTCACGGGATTTCTGGATGATGCATCCGCCAATCCCTGGGGAGAGATGAAAAAAGGAATTCTCGACCTTGTGGTGTCCGTCATGACGGCACTTGTATATGTCTATCACAACGGCTCGGATGTTCACTTCGCGCTTGCGGGGGTATCGGTTCATTTACATCCGGTGATCTTTACCGTCCTTGCCGTTATGCTCGTTTGGGCAAGCATCAACGTGACCAATTGCTGCGACGGCGTTGACGGACTCTGCGGAACGCTTTCGATAACCAGCGGCGTATCGGTCTTTGCACTGGCATTTATGCTGGGAAGCCTGGAAAAGGTCGGCTCCGGTATTCTTATCATGATAATGGCGCTCCTTGCGTACCTTTGGTACAATTCGACACCCTCGAGGCTCCTTATGGGCGATGCGGGTTCGAGAGCGATAGGAGTATTCCTGGCGATCAGCGTTCTTCTTTCCGGAGCTCCCTTCATGTTCCTGATCCTCTGTCTGATCATCATCCTCGACGGAGGCCTCGGACTTTTCAAGGTCACCTTCATCAGGGTGTTCAAGGTCAATCCCATGAAGAACATCCGCACACCGCTCCATGACCACTTCCGCAAGAAGGGTGGATGGTCCAACACACAGGTGGTTAACAGATTTATGATCCTGCAGGCGCTCATCTCACTGATAGCCCTCGGAATGGTGAAATGATATGTATGACAAGCTGACTAAATCCGACATCAAAAAGATGGAGGAAGAAATAGAATACAGAAAGCTCGTGGTTCGTCCCAAGGCAGTCGAGGACGTGCGCGAAGCAGCGGCCCAGGGCGACAGGTCGGAGAATTTCGAGTACTATGCCGCCAAGAAGTTCAACAGACAGAACAATTCGAGGATCAGCTATCTCGAGCGCATGATCCGCACTGCCACGATAATAGATGATGAGTCAAAGGAAGACGAGGTCGGCCTGAACAACACCGTCACCGTCGAATTTCTTTCGGACGGAAGCACTCAGCAGTTTAAGATAGTCACCACTATAAGGGGCGATTCCTTAAACGGCCTTATTACCAACGAATCACCGCTCGGAAAGGCACTCCTGCATAAGCATGTGGGCGATGTATGCCACGTAAAGGTCAACGATGCGGTCGAATATGATGTAAAGATTACAGCACTGGAGAACACGGATGACGAAGGAGACGAGATCAGATCGTTCTGATGATAAAAAGAACACATCCGTGAAACAGCCCGCCTCTGCCGGAACGGCTTCGGCAGGCGGAGCAAAGGAGCCTATTAAGCCCGGCAAGCTGGTCTTCAGGCTGTTTCTTTTCTTCGTGATGTACATAGTCTATAAGTTCCTGACTGAGACCATCTTAAGGCTGTTAACGGCCGTGATCGTCCCTGCGATCGCTGAGGATATCGGCGGGGCAGTGGCTTCGCATCTGATAGTGTATCAGACGGACGGCCTTGACATAGCTCCCGACTGGTCGGCGATCATCACCGGTATTTCCTTTGTCGCTGCGGGACTGATGATTCGTTCCAAGGCCCTTGAGTATGACGGAAAGTACACTCCGAAAAAGGAATACGATAAAAAATTTGCACTTCTGACCGGACTTGTCACCGTATCGCTTGCCGTTGTCCTTAATATCCTGATCTATAAGCTCGGGATAGCAGCCCTTTCGCAGAGCTACACACAGGTTGCCGAGGAACAGTATTCCTGCTCGTTTATAGTGGGACTTCTTGTTTACGGCTTGATGACTCCGTTTTCCGAGGAGTTCATGTTCAGGGGCATCCTTTACAACGGACTTAAGAGGATGTATGTCGGATATGCCCCGCTCATCATGTGCAGCGCCTTTTTTGCGATCTATCACGGAAACGGCATCCAGGGCATTTACGGTTTCCTCGCCTCCGTCTTTATCATCCTTTCCTACGAAAAGTGCGGAAGATTAGGGATCTGCATTATGATACATATGTTATTTAATATATCATCCTATGTGCTGACCTATATGGCCGAGGGATTGGAAAATGCCGGACTATGGACGGTTTTCGGTCTGTTCCTTGCGGCGGGTGCGGCGGGAGCTTATCTGCTATATCATAAAAAAGAAGACAAAAAGGTTTCTTCCGATGACAAAACCTGAAGAAAAAACATCCCCTGCGGGATTCAGAAAATACATCGAAGATCATGATCCTCTTATCCGTGATCTTTTGGATTCTCTTGCACTTTTGGTGCTTTCGCTCTATCCCTTCAGAAATATCCATAAGGGTCTCGACCTCTGGGACACCGGATACAATCTCACCAATTTCCGCTACATGAGCATGGACCATATGGACCCCATGTGGCTGTTTTCAACATACCTTGCCAATTCGGTGGGGCATCTTTTTACCGTGCTTCCTTACGGCCATACGCTTCTGGGAATGAATTTCTACACATCGTTCGTTCCTGCGATAATGGCTGTCCTTATGTATCTTTTCCTTACAAGGGAACTGAAGATGCCCGGATGGATCGCGTTTTTCGCCGAGTTTACGGCTCTTTCCATGTGCTGGGCACCCACTACCGTCCTTTACCATTACCTGACCTATTTGGTCATCACATTCTCCGCACTCATGCTCTACAGGGGCATAACGGAGGATGAGGCACTGACCATAGCAATCTCGGGCGGCCTGTGCGGACTCGGTATCTTCGTAAGATTTTCCAATCTCCCTCAGGCATCACTTATTCTGGCCATATGGATGTACGGCGTATTTGAGTTCAGGGAGGCTTACAATTCCGGTGACGGTGTAAAAATGCCCTCCAGAGTCGAAGCGTTCAGGAAGACCTTTATGCGCGGCTTCTGGTTCTGCCTGGGGTACGCTGCGGCGTTTTCCGTATTCTTCCTTTACATGGGCATCAGGTACGGATTTGCGGCATATCTTGGCGGCATCAGGGAGCTCTTTACGATCCCCGACAGCGCGGCGGGATACGGAGTCAAGGCGATGATAATGGCTCTCCTTAAGATGTACACGAACCAGATCTACTGGATCTTAAGGCTTCTGGTATTTGCCGTGGCAGCCGGTGTCATCAGATTCCTTGCCACGTTCGTCAATGACAGGTATTCCCTCGGAAAGGAAGACGCAAAGGGTCGCGGAACCTCCCAGAGGATCATCGACCTGCTCGCCGACGTATCGGGCGTGATAATAGGCATCTGTGCCGTAATGTTCCTCATTATCAGGGACGTGATCGTTTATGACTATACGGTTTACAACAGCTGGAGATATCTTGCCGCAAAGATTGCATTTCTGACCCTGTGCTGCTGCGTTATCGGAGTGTTCAGAAGAAACCTTCCCGCCTCAAAAAGACTGCTCGCGGTCCTGGCGGCATATGTTCTCCTGATCACAGGTATCGGCGGAAATAATTCCGATATGTCGGTCTATAACAATGCTTTTTTCTGGCTGCCGGTTGTTTTCCTTTCGATATATGAGCTGCTCAAAGACTGCAAGATACCGGCTCTGTACGGGCTTAAGTGCGTGATCGCGGCGGTTACGGTTTTCTTTTTCATCCAGGTAACGCTGTTTGGGTTTAATTTCGCGTTCTGTGAAGCCACCGGAGGCTCCGGAGCGGAAAGAAGCTATACCGCAGGCGATAATCCAACTCTTAAAGGGATCCGGATGAGCTATGAAAAGTCCGCCTGCTTCACGGGACTCAGCGCTTACATACAAAGTAACGGACTGAGCGACAGGGAACTTATAAGCTTCGGTTATATCCCCGCCATGCCGTTCTACCTTCAGATGACGCCGGCATTTAACCCCTGGCCCGATCTTGACAGCTACAGCGCGGAAAAGATGGCCCGTGAGCTCGATGAGATCACCGCAAGGGTGGATGAATCCCTCGAGGGAAATGAGGTCGGAGAGTACTATGAAAAGCCCGTCATCATAATCTGTATTTCCGACAATGCATCCGTCAGCGATAACGAGACCAAGTGGAAGATGATCTACGATTTCATCGAAAAGGAAGACTATAAGCTGACCTATACGGACTCACTCTTTGCAGTGTACGAATAGAAAAATAACTATTGATACCAAATTTTGAGAAGGTGCGTTAGTATGAGTGATAATGCGGTTTCTGCGAAAAATAACACACGCAATTACGGACTGGACCTTTTGAGATGCATAGCAATGATAATGATTGTTATTTTGCATTATCTCGACAAGGGAAATGTCCTTACACCGCTTTCTTCGGGTGAGCCTTTTGAGGCTGCCGATGTGGTCGCGTGGTTCATGGAAGCGCTTGCGATTGTTGCCGTAAATCTCTACATGCTCATGAGCGGCTTTCTCCTTTACAAGAGCACCTTTAAGCTTTCGAGACTGATCAGTCTGGTCATCAGGGTCTGGCTATATTCCGTGATCGTGGGACTCATTGGAATAGTTCTCGGCGGACCCGTTGAGCCGGTCGACACCTATTTCATTTTGAGACTCGTTCTTCCCATATCGATGGGTACATACTGGTTCATGACAGCGTATGTTTTCTTCTACCTGGTAACCCCCGTGCTCGGTATCGCCGCAAGAGCCATGAGCAAGACGCAGCTTAAGTTCCTTCTCGCAGCACTCATGGTATTTCACGTTGTGATCAAGTCCGTCGCGCCCGCGACGCTTTCGGCGGATGCCGGAGGAATGGATGCGATGTGGTACATCATCCTTTACTTCGTAGCAGTATACATCCGCAGGTTTACGGCCTGGGGAGATGAAGAGGGAGCAGAATCCGGAAAGAGACCCGCAGCCTGGATCTCTTTTGCCGCATACGTCCTCGGAGCACTTCTCATTATGGGAGAAGCGCTTATCCTCAGGGGAATATATCTTAAGACCGGAAGCTTATCTTTCATCTTAGGCATCAGCTACTCATATAACCACATACTTGTACTTGTTACATCCATCGCTCTGTTCACCGGATTCCTTATGCTGAGGATCCCCGTTAAGGTCGGACAGTATTTCGGAATCATAGGAAAATATTCTCTCGGTGTATATCTTCTTCATGAAAATCTTTCCATAAGATATGCATGGGAAAAGCTCCTTGGATGTGAAAAAGTTAATGGCATAGCAAGTGTTATTTTGCTTACTCTGATGGCAGCCACAGTCGTATTCATAATAGGCGTTATTGTTGATTTTTGCGGCAGTTTCGCGGCTTTCTGCATTCTCGGCGCACTGAAAAAGACACAGATAGGAAAGTCATTTGCTCGTCTGATAAAGAGAGCGGATTCCGTATTTTCTTCATCTTCCGATACGTCAAAAAACGAGGCTTGATATGGCTGATGAAGTAGTAAGAGACCGGATAACCATATCTGTAAGAAGTCTTGTCGAATTTATACTTAGGAGCGGTGATATAGATAACTCCGGAGCCGGACCTGTCGGTACCGAAGTTATGCTGAAAGGCAGCAGACTTCACCGTAAGCTTCAGGGTATGAGAGGTCCCGGTTACATCGCCGAGATGCCTCTTAAGATAAGCGTTTCGTATGATGAATATGATATAAACGTCGAAGGCCGTGCTGACGGCATCTACACGGATCCGGATGAAGAGCCCGGTATCTGTATCGAAGAGATCAAGGGAACCTACAAGAAAACAGAGAAAATGAAGGAGCCTGTGCCGGTGCACACCGCCCAGGCCAAATGCTATGCCCATATGTACTTAAATACCGTCCCGGAGGGCATGGATCTGCAGTCTGTCGGCGTCAGGATCACCTATGCGAATCTCGATGACGAGACGGTAAAGTATTTTGATCTGGAATTTACAAGACTCGAGCTCGATGTATGGTTCAGGGATCTGGTCGACAGCTACAGCAAATGGGCGGATCTTGAGAGAAAGTGGAAGCTGGTCAGGCAGGCTTCGATAAAGGAGATACAGTTTCCCTTTGAATACAGGAAGGGCCAGAAAAAACTCGCAGTCAGCGTATATCAGACGATCCTGGAGGAAAAGAAGCTCTACCTCGAGGCACCCACGGGCTGCGGCAAGACCATGTCCGTCCTTTTCCCTTCCGTAAAAGCGATGGGAGAGGGGCTCTGCGACAGGGTATTCTACCTGACGGCCAAGACGATAACGAGAACCGCGCCCGAAGAGGCTTTCGAGATCCTGAGGAGTGAAGGACTCAAGGTCAAGACAGTGACCCTTACCGCCAAGGAAAAGATCTGTTTCCTGGAAAAGCCGGATTGTAACCCGATTGCGTGCAAGTACGCCAAGGGGCATTTTGACAGGATAAATGATGCACTTTACGCGCTGGTTTCCGAGCAGACCTCCTTTACGAGGGAGGTTATCCTTGATTACGCCGAAAAGTACCGTGTCTGTCCCTTTGAGCTGAGCCTTGATGCCGCGCTGTTTTCGGACGGGATAATATGCGATTACAACTATCTTTTCGACCCTCATGCAAGGCTCAAGAGGTTCTTCGAGAGTGCGTCCGCGGAAAAGTACATATTCCTGGTGGATGAGGCTCATAACCTGCCCGCCCGTGCAAGGGAGATGTACAGTGCCACTATCGGCGAAAAAGAGCTGAAACAGCTGAAAAATACGATAAAACAGTCGCTCGGAGGCGATACAAAGAGCGAATTTTTGAAAAAGGAGTACCCTTCCAAGATTTCCTCAAGGATATCCAAGGTTTTAAAGGAGCTTAAGTCCATCAGGTCTTCATACGGCGACGACACCGTAATCGCGGGCTTTGAGGAAGGGTGGTATAAGTTCGATACCGGCCTCGAGGAACTCGTAAAGAGCCTGGAAAGGCTTCATTCCGTGCTTTCCGACTATATCGAGGAGAGGGAAAAGCCCGGTAAGATACAGCAGGATCTTCGGGATAAGCTGCTTGATATGTACTTCGGGATATCGGATTTTCTGGACGTATTCGAAGATCTCGGGGACGATTATGTGATCTATGATAAGGATTCGCCCGAGGAGGGCTTCAAGGTTGTACTTTTCTGCACCGATCCGGGACGAAAAGTGGCTGAGTGCCTGGCACTTGGAAGGGCTTCGGTCCTGTTTTCGGCGACAATGCTGCCGATCCGGTATTACAAGGGCCTGCTCGGCGGAACCGATGAGGACTATGAGGTCTATGCGGAATCCGTATTTGACCCCGCAAAAAGAGGGATCTTCATCGCTTCGGACGTTACCACGAGGTTCAGGGACCGCTCCGAGGACGAGTTTTTCAGGACTGCGGACCATATTTCAAGGATAATCAGGCCTAAGTGCGGCAATTATATGGTCTTTTTCCCGTCATATTCGTACATGTACAGGGTAGCGGAAATCTTTGAGGACGCTTTCCTTACGCCGGGAGATGCACTTCGCGTTCAGACGGAAGGCATGACGGAGAGTGAAAAGGAGGAATTCCTGGCAGAATTCGACAGATCCGTGGCGGCTGAAGACGGCTCAGAGGCTCAGGGGGCCGGAGAAAGCGGTCAGGAAGCCCGAGAACCCGGTGAAAACGGCTCTGCAGGGCTATCGGAAAACGGGTCTCTGATAGGCTTCTGCGTCATGGGCGGCATCTTCTCTGAGGGCATAGACCTTAAGGGAGAGTCACTGATAGGTGCCATCTGTGTGGGACCCGGAATCCCGGGTGTAGACCTTGAACGGGATATCCTCAGGTCCTATTTCGACGGTTATGACAGGATGGGCTATGAATATGCCTATATGTATCCCGGTATGAACAAGGTCCTCCAGGCGGCCGGAAGAGTCATAAGGACGGAGGAGGATAAGGGAATCGTGGCACTTTTGGACAAGAGATTCTTAAGTGACGGCTACAGAAGACTGTTCCCGAGGGAGTGGACGGACATAAAAGTTACGGATCTGGACCATATCAGGGAGCATGTAGCATCTTTTTGGGAAAATATTTAAGGATTTCCCATTTCATTATCGTTTTTAACACATAGTTTTTGTTATCCGGCCCTCATTACCGTACAAGACGGTAGTGAGGGCTTTACTGTATTTCGACATATCTATATATAGTGGTCCCTCCTCCCTACTATACAAGAGGGTTGAAATGACGACACTGACGTTACTTGACGTTAGTGTCGTTTTTAAGTGAGTTAAGCGAAAACGGTTGTGATTTAGAAGGCGATTCAGTTAACATAAATTTTAATCTCTTCTGTTATTCGGGCATGTTTTTGATCGGTTGCATTTTCGATTATGTTTCCTTGCGATGATTTTATATCATTCATAATCTTTCAAAATGACACCGGATTTCATGCGGAACTGACGTCGTTTTTCTATGTGGATAACTCAGTGGATTGCGTGGAAAAGCTATTTGAATTCCTGCGAAAATCACAAAATAATGACACTGTTGTTAAAAGATGTGTCGTCATATACCGGGTGATATTTTGCATCAGGAATTTCGTGACGGATGAAATCGTTCGTAACAACTCGAAAAGAGTTTCGTGATTTATGGTAACCATGCTTTTCAGTATTTATCGGGTTAACATAAAAAATGCCCCTCGAAATTACCTTTCGAGGGGCATATATTTCTAACTTCTGTTAGCCTTGTGAATTACCTTTCGCACTTCAGGAATTTTACACTGTACGGCTCAAGCTTTGTTCCTCCGCCGAAATCGAAGTCCTTTCCCGTGATCAGGTCGACCGCTTTGCCGCAGCCTGCATCAAAATGAGCGGTGTATTCGTTCTCGTCTATGTTGACCGCAACCAGGACTCTTTCATGCTCGGACTGTCTCTGGAAGATGCATTGCCTGTTTGTGAGGACCAGTGACTTGAAATCACCGTAATTGAGTGCTTCGGAGCCCTTCTTTGCATCTGCCATGGCGGCGATGGTATCCGTAAGGGAGTTCCACTGCGGCGCATCGAAGCATTTGCGGAGCGCGGGATCGCCTTCTTGCTTGTTCGCTTTCTCGCCCCATTCGCTTCCGTAGTAGATCATCGGTATTCCGGGCATTCCGAAGATGAAGCCGTACATAAGGGGCAGGTGGTTTTCGTTATTTACGACGCTCGCGGCTCTCGTTACATCATGGTTATCAACGAATGACCAGAGGTGCCTGCCTTTGTAGAGCGTCCAGTTCTCGGGACCGAACTGCCTGAGAAGCGAATGGACTATCTCGAAGCAGTTGTAGCTGTTCATGCTTGAGAAGATGCCCTTATAGCACTCGTAATTCGTCGCACAGTCAAGACCTGCGTTCAGCCACTTGTTGTAATCTCCGTGGAGAAGTTCGCCTCCGATGAAGAAATCCTGCTTGATACCGTCGACATGGCTTCTTAAGCGCCTTATGAAGTCCTCGGGGAGACAGTAGGCTACGTCAAGTCTTAATCCGTCTATGTCATAGTCCCTGATCCAGCCCGAAACCGCATCAAGAAGATGGTTTACGACATCCGGGTTCCATAGATTGAGCTTGACCAGGTCGTAATTGCCTTCCCAGCCCTCATACCACAGTCCGTCATTGTAATTGGAGTTGCCGTCGAATGCTATGCGGGCAAACCAGGAAACGTAAGGGGAACTCTCTCTTTTTTCGAGGACATCCTTAAAAGCCCAGAAGCCGCGTCCGACGTGGTTAAATACGCCGTCGAGGACGACTTTGATGCCCTCTTCGTGCAGAGCCTTGCAAACCTGTGCAAAGTCCTCGTTTGTTCCGAGCCTTGTGTCTATTTTGTTGTAATCTCTGGTGTTGTATCCGTGAGTGTCGGATTCGAATACCGGTGAAAAATAAACCGCCGTGATCCCGAGCTTCTTCATATGGGGGATCCACTCTTTGACCTTGAGGATCCGGCTTTTGGATTCTCCGTCGTTTTCAAAAGGTGCCCCGCAGAAACCCAGAGGATAGATCTGGTAAAAAACACTTTCAAAAGCCCACATACGCGTGTCTCCTTTTCATGTATTTTCAATCATTATACCACGAGGCGGAACCATCCCCTGTTTTTCCCTGTTTTCCTTGACAAAACACCTGCTATCACATATTATTATTCGAAATTGCAGCGATATGCTGCATACATATTATATGGCTGTGACGAAGAGGAGTATGTGATAACCGCCCGACAGAGAAGGAAGCATTACACGCTGAGAGCTTCCCCGAGCAGGATCCCAGAAGGTAGCTTCCGAGCCGGATGGTGAAGGCTTTTACCTGTAAGAAGCTGTGTAGTCATCCCGTCGATCCACGAAACGGTGTAATGAGGCAGAACAGTCTGCGAACAAAGGTGGTACCGCGTAGTATACGCCCTTTGCATTCCTATAAGGAGTGCAAGGGGCTTTTTTATAGCCCAAAACCTGCATTCCTTAGAGACGCGAAAGGAGAAAAAACATGGCACGAGAACTCGCAAAAACTTACGATCCGAAAGGAATAGAGGACCGTTTATATCAAAAATGGCTGGATAAGAAGTATTTTCACGCCGAAGTGGATCATTCCAAGACCCCCTTCACCATCGTGATCCCGCCCCCAAACATTACAGGACAGCTCCATATGGGTCATGCCCTCGATAACACCATGCAGGACATTCTCATCCGCTGGAAGAGAATGCAGGGCTTCAACGCCCTCTGGCAGCCCGGAACCGACCATGCATCCATAGCAACCGAGGTCAGGATCATCGAGACTCTCAAAAAGGAGGGCATCGATAAGCACGATCTCGGCCGTGAAGGCTTCCTTGAGAAGGCATGGGAATGGAAAAAGGAATACGGCGGACGCATCATCAGCCAGCTCAAAAAGCTCGGTTCCTCATGTGACTGGGACAGAGAGCGTTTCACCATGGACGAAGGCTGCAACAAGGCCGTAACCGAAGTTTTCGTCAAGATGCATGAAAAAGGATATATCTACAAGGGCAAGAGGATAATCAACTGGTGCCCCATCTGTAATACCTCCATTTCCGATGCGGAGGTTGAGTACGAGGAGCAGGCCGGACATCTCTGGCACATCAAGTATCCCCTTATGGATAAGGAGACCGGAAAGCCTTCGACCACGGAGTTCCTCGAGTTTGCGACAACCCGTCCCGAGACAATGCTCGGAGATACCGCTGTTGCGATCAACCCCGATGATGAAAGATACACCCACCTCAAGGGCCGCAGCGTATGGCTTCCCCTCGTTAACAAGGAGATCCCCATCGTTGAGGATACCTATGTTGATGTCGAGTTCGGAACCGGTGTAGTTAAGATCACTCCCGCACACGACCCCAACGACTTCGAGGTAGGAAAGCGCCATAACCTTGATGTCATCAACATCATGAACGATGACGCCACCATCAACGAAAACGGCGGCGAATATGCCGGTCTTGACCGCTATGAAGCAAGAAAGCGCATCGTAGAGGATCTCGACAAGCTCGGACTCCTCGTTGAGATCGAAGATTACACCCATAACGTAGGTACACACGACAGATGCAAGGCTACCATCGAGCCCCTCGTTAAGGAGCAGTGGTTCGTCAAGATGGACGAGCTCATTAAGCCTGCCGTAAAGGCCGTAAAGGAAGGCGAGATAAAGCTCATTCCCCAGGAAAGAATGGAGAAGGTCTACTACAACTGGACCGATAACATCCGCGACTGGTGTATCTCAAGACAGCTCTGGTGGGGACACAGGATTCCCGCATATTACTGCGACGAGTGCGGCGAGACCGTAGTTGCAAAGGCAGTTCCCGAAAAGTGTCCTAAGTGCGGATGTACACATTTTACCCAGGATCCCGATACTCTCGATACATGGTTTTCTTCGGCACTCTGGCCCTTTGAGACTCTCGGATGGCCCGAGCAGACCGAAGACCTTAAGTATTTCTATCCCACGGACGTTCTTGTTACCGGATATGACATCATCTTCTTCTGGGTTATCAGGATGATCTTCTCCGGTTATGAGCAGATGGGTGAAAAGCCCTTCAAGACCGTTCTTTTCCACGGACTCGTAAGGGACTCCGAAGGCCGCAAGATGAGTAAGTCACTCGGAAACGGCATCGATCCCCTCGAAGTCATCGATAAGTACGGCGCAGACGCTTTAAGACTTACCCTCATCACCGGAAACGCTCCCGGAAACGACATGCGTTTCTACTACGAGAGAGTCGAAAACAGCAGAAACTTCGCTAACAAGATCTGGAACGCATCGAGATTCATCATGATGAACGAAGATCAGTTTGCGGAAAAGAATGCAAAAGGCATCTCAAAGCCCGCAGCCGGGGACCTTCTTCCCGTTGATAAGTGGATCCTTTCAAGGCTCAACACCCTTGTTAAGGACATGACCGACAATATGGACCGTTTCGAGCTCGGTATCGCCGTACAGAAGGTTTATGACTTCCTCTGGGAGGAGTTCTGCGACTGGTACATCGAGATGGTCAAGCCCAGACTCTATGCGACCGACGACGTTAAGGGTCAGAATGCGGCTCTCTGGACGCTCAAGACCGTCCTTATCGACGCGCTGAAGCTCCTTCATCCTTACATGCCTTTCATCACCGAGGAGATCTTCTGCAACGTCCAGGACGAGGAAGAGTCCATCATGATCAGCGCATGGCCCGAGTTTACCGCTGACCGTGCATTCCCCGATGAGGAGAAAGCGGTTGAGATCATCAAGTCCGCGGTCAAGGGCATCAGAAACGTACGCTCCGAGATGAACGTTGCTCCCTCCAAGAAGGCCGAGGTATTCGTTGTTTCCGACGATGCGGAAATCCTTAAGGTATTTGAGGAAGGAAAGCTCTTCTTTGCAAGCCTTTCCTATGCTTCGGATGTAAAGACACAGTCCGACAAATCGGGCATCGCCGATGATGCGGTTTCCGTTGTGATCGCAGGCGCAACGCTCTATATTCCTTTTGCCGAGCTCGTTGACATCGCAGCGGAGAAGGAACGTCTCGAAAAGGAAAAAGCTCGTCTGCAGGGCGAGCTTAAGAGAAGCGAGAGCATGCTCACCAACGAAAAGTTCCTGTCCAAAGCGCCTCAGGCCAAGATCGACGAAGAGAAGGCAAAGCAGGAAAAATACAGACAGATGGCCATGCAGGTCGAAGAACGCCTTAAATCCCTGTCATAATTGATTTTTCGGGAGTTTTTAGGTATATTTAATCTGTATGTTTACAGCTTTATCCAAAGCGGAAAAAAGACGGAATAATTCATGATAGATTTTGAAGAAGAACTTAAGAAATTTTATCCCAGCATGGAGATAGGAGAACTCGAAGAGACCGTAAACGGCGCGGATCTTACCGACGCCGTGGATCTCTATGTCAGAATGGGTAAAGACTCGGCGCAGGCGGCTTCTGCACAGCAGCAGCCCCTGCGTGATATGCGTCCCGGAAGACGCCCTTATTAAGCGGTAGTGTATGAAGTGTTATAACTGCGGGGCACAGCTTTCCGAGGTTTCATTTTGCACCAATTGTAAAAGAGATGTCTCTCTTTACAAGAAGATCATATATATGTCAAACCGACTCTATAACGAAGGCCTTGAAAAGGCCGGAGTAAGGGATCTATCGGGTGCAATAGTAAGTCTCAGACAGAGCCTCAGACTCAACAAAGAAAATATAGACGCACGTAACCTCCTCGGGCTCATCTACTACGAAATGGGTGAAGCTGCAGAGGCACTCAGCGAATGGGTTATCAGTTCCAATTTCCGCGATGCGGAAAATATGGCAAGCGAATACATCGGCATGATCCAGAACGATCACGCCGGCTTTGACGTTCTCAAAAAGTCGGCCAAGGATTACAACACCGCCCTCGAAATGTGCGTTCAGGGCAACAAGGATCTGGCGATGATCAAGCTTAAAAAGACCGTCCAGACCAACAGTAACTATGTCAGGGCTTCACAGCTTCTCGCCCTTCTGTATATGGATTCTTCACGCTTTGAAGAAGCCGAAAAGGAGATCTCCAGATCGCTTTCCATCGACAGGAACAACACGCTTTCGCTGCGCTATCTGCAGACCATACAGAACCTCACGGATCCCGCGGATTCCGAAAAAAGAGGTCTTTTTAAGCGTGATGAGGAGCCCACGAGATACGTTATCGATAACGAGCTGATAATCCAGCCTCCCGGGGCACATGAGCCCAGGTCGGGATCGTTCGGAACGATATTCAACATCCTTATCGGTCTTATCCTGGGACTTGCGGTCATGTACTTCCTTGTGCTTCCCACCAGGATCACGGCCGTACGTGACGAGGTCAGGGCCAATATCGAGGAGCTCCAGAACAACCTCGATAAAAAGAATACGGATCTTAATGCCCTTCAGCAGCAGCTGGACGAGGTAAACGCTGAGAGGATCAGGCTTGAAGAGTCTCTCAGTGACTATACCGGCGAGCAGGGGACCCTCGCGGATATCGATAAGCTCATCGATGCCGCAAATCTTCTTCTGTCAGAGCAGAATTACGAAGAAGTCGGCGAAATGCTGTGGGAGATCAAGTCCACCACGGATCCTTCCAAGCTCAGCGAGAGCGCAAGCCTTCTTTTTGACAACCTCCTTGCTACCGTAAGCCCCCAGCTTTCCGAAAGGGCATCTTCTGCGGCGCTCGGAGCATATTACGCAAGTGATTTTGAAAAGAGCGGACCTCTTTTTGAGAAGGCATACTTCTACAACGAGAGCAACGCCGATCTTATATACTTTGCGGCTGTATCTTATGAGAAATCGGGAGATAAGGAAAAAGCCAAGAAACTGTACAGGTATGTGATAGATACATACCCCGGTACCTACATCGAGGGACAGAGCACCATTGCTCTCAACCAACTTGAGGGAGAAAACGGATGAATTTAAAAGATTACGATGATGCGCAGCTTTTCGACGAGGATCAGGCCGAAGAGGAATATGCGGAAGAATATGAAGAGGAATACGAGGATATTCCCAGAAAGCGCGGCAAAAAGAAAAAAGGCTACGGCGGCTTTGTCGTCGTTGTGATCCTTCTCGTACTGGCCGTTTTCGCGGCGGCCGGAGCGGCGATTTACCTTCTTTTCTTTACTAAGTTCGATCAGAATAATGTAAATAACGATAAGCCCATTTACACGCAGGCACAGCTCGATGAAGAGCTCCAGGCGGCAAGGCTTTCCGCGGACCAGAGAGTAAGCGATGCTTTCGATTCCGGATTCGAAGAGGGCAGAAGGACGACCCTTACAAGCCTCATGGAAAACCTTGTGTCTACCGGCTCAAGCATCACGAGCCTCAGGCCCTTCTATCCCGACAAGGTCATTGTAGTGAGCAACGGCACATTTAATTTCGTCGATATCGACACATCGCTCAAGCTCACGGACCTTAAGCAGGAAAACTTCGTTACCGATGTCGACGGCGTCATGAGCTATGTTGTCGACGGCGAGACCCTTTCATACAAGGGGATCGATGTTTCCTCATACCAGGGTGCGATCGACTGGAACCAGGTCCGTGCGGACGGCGTTGATTTCGCCATCATCAGGACCACGCTCCGCGGATACGGAACCGGACGCCTTGTGGAGGATGAGACCTTTGAAGCCAATATGCAGGGCGCACTTGCTGCAGGCATTCACGTAGGCGTATATGTCTTTTCCCAGGCGATAACCGAGGAAGAGGTAATAGAAGAGGCACAGTCCGCAATCGACGCCCTTGCACCTTACGGAACGGGCTATCCCATCATAATCGATGTTGAGAGGATATCCGGCTCACAGGGCAGAATGGATGCCCTTACACCCTCCGAAAGGACCGATATGATCGTCAAGTTCGCGGAGGTCGTTTCGAACGCGGGATACAAGCCCTACGTTTACTACAACACCGAGATGAGCATAATGTATGTCGATCTCACCAGACTCGAGCATATCCCCAAGTGGTATGCCTCATATTCATCGGATTTCTTTTATCCCTATGACATTGATATCCTTCAGTATTCCGCAACCGGAAGAGTGAAGGGAATAACCGGCGATGTCGACATGGACATCTGCTTCAGGCCTTTCTGGGATTAAGATAAATATCATCACGGCCATGCCGTAAAGGAGTTCAGGATGCTTAAGCAAGTATCGATCTATGCTGAGAACAAGAAGGGACAGATGGAACACATAACAGCTGTTCTTGCAAAGGAAAACATCAATATTCTCGGCTCCGTAACCAATGACAGTGCAGAATTCGGTATCATCAGACTGGTCACCACCGAGCCCGAGAAGGCTTTTGCCGCACTCGAAAAGGAAGGATATCACTGCAGACTCAACCCCGTCCTTGCCGTAGAGGTGACCGATGAGGTAGGTAATCTCAACAAGCTCCTCAAAGCACTCGATGAGAGCAATATAAACCTTGATTACCTCTATCTTTCCTTTAACAGAGAGACCGGAAGGCCCATCATGGTATTCCACTGTGACGGACCCTTCGAGGTGGAGGACTGCCTCAGATGTAAGGGCTTTATCATGACGGAGAACCTTTGATGAGGACCATGGAGTTCAAAATGGAACGTCCCGGAAAGCTTTCCGAGGGACAGACCGTTTATATCTGGGAGGGAGAGCTTCCCAGTAACTACTACTACACCGCAGGGATCCCCGAGGATATGTCGCTCGCGATGAGCCCCAATATCCCCTTCCGTAAGAGGCTTATGTCAAAGGAAGGAACCGTGACCGCAATCACTGAAAACCCCAAGGGCTTTTACATCACGGTAAGCTTTGATGAGGATGAACCGGAATAAAATAACAGGTTACAGTTAATCAAAAACCGCGTATTTATAAGGAGTGTAACATATGCAATTTATTTCAACGGAAAATGCACCCGCAGCTATCGGACCTTATTCACAGGGAGTCGTAACAGGAAATCTTCTCTTTGCATCGGGCCAGATCCCCATTGTTCCTTTGACCGGCAAGGTCATCGAGGGCGGCATCGTCGAACAGGCCACCCAGGCATGCAGGAACGTCGGAGCGATCCTCAAGGCGGCAGGCTCCAATTACGACAAAGTGGTCAAGACCACCTGTTTTCTTGCCGATATGAACGATTTTGCGGCATTTAACGAGGTATATGCCAAGTTCTTCGTGGTAAAGCCCGCAAGAAGCTGCGTAGCTGTTAAGGAACTTCCCAAGGGAGTCCTCTGCGAGATCGAGGTAATTGCCGAGACATTTCAGTAAGGCTGAGACGGGTACCGGGACTGTGCGGTAAGATTGAGGCGGTTGCCCGGAGATTCGGAGCAGACGTAAGCGTTTACTGCTGAACGGTAAATGAGATGTCCCTGGATGTAAGGAACTGCCTGAAGGCTTCGTCCCAGATCTCTTCTGCGGATCTGTCTAAAACGAAGCTGTCATAAGAAGTGCCGGTCATGATATTTACGGCACCGTTTTCGAACCTGATATTTGCGACAAGAGCTCTGAGGCCCGTATTTGCGGCTTCAGGGTTCTTTTTTTGCATGAGGGCATCAGTCGCACCGCTCTTAAGGCAAAGGGTCAGCCTGAGCGAAAGAGGGGTGTTCCTGCCCTTTACGGACTCAAAAATAAGAGGGCGGATCTCGCTCCAGGAAATGAACTCCTCGGTATGCGAAATACGTTCCTCTTCGGTATAGAAATCGGGATGGATACGTCCGTTCAAAGTATGGGTGACAGATGTTATTATATTGGCTTCCTGTAAAAGGAAAGAGTCGAAAGCATCGGATGCAAGCAGCTTTCCCATGAAGTCCTTTGAACTGTCTATAGCAAGTAATACCACGTGTTATCCTTTCCGCGTGTACTGTTTTACCTGCCCCTTGGCAGCGTGGTTTAAGATCACTCTTTTGCCGTTGGTCATAACGGCGATGCCGGGACGGGTGACCGTCTTGATGCAGTTGCAGTTTATGATCGTGTGATTGTTCGCGTAGATGAATTCGGGGTGCTTGTCTCCGAGCGATCTTCTGAAGAGCCAGAGCTGGCCGATGCTCTTGAGGATGCGGCCGTCTTCAAGGCATACATAGGTATCGGCGTCCTTTTCGCGGGCATAAATAACATCTGTAACCTTTGCGTAAACGGTCTCCATGAGGTCCCTGAGCTCGATGGTGTCGGGTGCGGCTTCCTTGATCTTCTTGGCCTGCTCGATGACCTCTCTGAGCTCATTCACTTTGATCGGCTTATCCAGAAAGAGGGTGTTCTCCGGGAAGTCCTGCTTCCTGTAATCGACATCCGAACAGCACAGGACAAAAGGGGCGGTTGCTCCTTTTTCTATGAGAGCCTTAACGATCGCAAGGGAATCCATGCCCTCGGATCTGCACATATCTATGAAAAAGAGATCGTAAGCCTTGGGATGGGAGAGCATTACCGTGGGATTTCCGTAGGAATCCACGAAATACATGCTCGAAGAATCATCCTCCTTGTCGGATTCCCTTCCGAGCAGTCTTTCCATCTGGTGCCTGTCGGCAAAATTGTCATCACAAACAGCTATATGCATACTAAATACCTTGGAAACAGCGGGACGGTTCCCCTGTTTCATTTTCCCCCGGTCATAAGAAGCGTAAGGACGATGCCTTACAATTTGCAACAATTACGGACGGAAGTATTATACTCCCGTCCGCGAAATTATAAACCACTAAAATTTTACTTATTAACACTCAGAGGATCGATTCCTGCTTCCTGCTGCTTCATTGCGCGGACCTTGGTTGAAAGTCCGAAGAGATTGATGAAGCCCTCTGCATCGTGGTGATCGTAAAGGTCGCCGGTGGTGAAGGATGCGATGGACTCATTGTAGAGTGAGTAAGGAGAGGTCTCGCCTGCCTTGATGATGTTACCCTTGTAGAGCTTGAACTTGACTTCACCGGTCACATACTTCTGGGTGCTCTCGATGAATGCCTGCTCAGCCTCGCGAAGAGGGGTGAACCACTTTCCTTCGTAAACAAGGCTTGCGAACTTTCCGCCCATTTCCTTCTTGAATGCATAGGTGTCGCGGTCAAGGATGAGCTCCTCAAGCTGGTTGTGTGCCTCCATGAGGATGGTTCCTCCGGGAGTCTCGTAAACGCCGCGGCTCTTCATTCCTACGACACGATTCTCAACGATATCAACGATTCCGATTCCGTGCTTTCCGCCGAGCTCATTGAGGGTGCGGATGATGTCGGAAACCTTCATCTCCTTGCCGTTAACTGACTTGGGAACACCTGCCTCGAAGGTCATGGTAACGTACTCGGGCTCATCGGGAGCCTTCTCGGGAGTTACGCCGAGTACAAGGAGGTGATCGTAGTTGGGCTCGTTAGCGGGATCTTCGAGCTCAAGTCCCTCGTGGCTGATGTGCCAGATGTTACGGTCACGGCTGTAAGAGGAATCTGCCTTGAAAGGAAGATGGATTCCGTGCTCTTCACAGTATTTGATCTCGGACTCACGTGAATCGAGTGTCCACTTCTCATTTCTCCATGCAGCGATGATCTTGATGTCGGGAGCAAGTGCCTTGATGCCGAGTTCGAAACGGATCTGGTCGTTGCCCTTTCCGGTAGCGCCGTGGCAGATAGCGGAAGCGCCTTCCTTGCGTGCGATCTCTACAAGTCTCTTGGCGATGAGGGGACGTGCCATTGAAGTTCCGAGGAGATACTTATTCTCGTATACGGCTCCTGCCTGTACGCAGGGAACGATGTACTTATCGCAGAACTCATCGGTAACATCCTCGATGTAGAGTTTGGAAGCTCCGCAGCTGATCGCTCTTTCCTCGAGTCCGTCGAGCTCCTCATCCTGACCGCAGTCTACGCATACGCAGATTACTTCGTAATCAAAATTCTCCTTGAGCCAGGGGATGATAGCAGTGGTATCGAGTCCGCCCGAATAAGCAAGTATAACCTTTTCTTTCATGACTTTTCTCCTTTTATTTACGTGGGTTTAAATCCCTTGATTTCAAAACTCTTAAGCGAATATACAACAGAGATTTTCCAAAATCAATATTTTTCCGCAAAAAATTTATAAATATTATTCCTTTTTAGTGAATATTCATCTGAAAATGCATAAATATGCATAATATCAAATGAATAATGAATAAAAATGAAAAATCTGTAGACAAAACGAACTTATATGTATACAATGACGAACAATAGCATATTATTTGGAATTTTGTCCGCGGGTGACGCGTGGAGAAAAAAGTCGACGTCAAGGCGCTTGCGAGAAAACGGCCGCCTGGTCCGAACGAAGTGAGTGGCCTGCGGCATGAGTTATAACTTGCATGGAGTTAGTTTTCCGCCTAGCGCCGTGGAAAGGAGACTTTTTTCTCAGCTGACAGGATGTCAGAAAGACATGCCTGCAAGTACATGGATGTACTTGCATGTCCACAGCAGGACCCGCGCAGGAAACTGAAAATACATATATTTTTAATGATTTTAGATAGGTTTTAGGCTATAATATTTTAGATTATGCATTAATTAAGAAAAGGTTCGAAATGGCAGACACGGAAAAGAAGAATTACACAGTACGTCCCATGGAGGAAAGCGATTATCCCGGCCTTAAGGCTCTGTGGATGACGATCCACGGATTCGGCATCAGAAGCATCGATGATTCGGAGGAAGGAGTTGTCAGATTCCTCAGAAGAAATCCGGGGCAGTCGGTCGTAGCCGTTAACGATGAAGGCGAGATCGTCGGCGGAATACTTTGCGGAAACGACGGCAGAAGAGGAACCCTCTATCATGTGTGCGTAAGGGAAGACTACAGACGAAGAGGCATCGGAAAGAGCATGGTAGTGCACTGCATGAACGCTCTTAAGGAAGAGAAGATCAACAAGGTCAGCCTCATAGCCTTTTCCGTAAATGATATAGGAAACGCATTCTGGAGACAGATCGGCTGGACCAGAAGAGAAGACTTAAATTACTACGACTTTGTTCTCAATGATGAGAACATCACGACATTCAACAAATAAGAATCGCCGCCTGCCTGAAGTTATTCCGGCTGGAACGGCATCATAATACGGAAGCTGCATAAAAAGCAGCGAAGGAGAAGAAAATGGAAGTTTTATCACAGGGCGGTGTGACCGCAGCCAAAGGATTCAAAGCGGCATCAACCGCAGCAGGCATCAAGTATCAGGGAAGGACCGATATGGCAATGGTATGGTCCGATGAGCCCTGTGCATGTGCGGGAACATATACAAGCAACGTTGTAAAGGCAGCATGCGTCCTTTGGGACAAGGAGATCACCGAGTCCGGAAAACCCATGCAGGCTGTAGTCGTTAATTCCGGAATCGCAAATGCATGTACCGGTGAGGAAGGCTTCAATGCATGCCGCAAGACCGCAGAGGCAGTCAATGCGGCTCTCGGCGTACCCGCAGATTCCGTAGCAGTAGCATCAACAGGTGTCATCGGAATGCAGCTTCCCGTTGAAAAACTCGAAGCCGGCGTAAAGGCAATGGCTCCCATCCTTTCGGACAGTATCGAAGCGGGAACCGCAGCATCCAAGGCCATCATGACCACCGACACCATCAATAAAGAGATCGCCGTAACCTTCGAAGCAGGCGGAAAGAAAGTAACCCTCGGCGGAATGAGCAAGGGCTCCGGAATGATCCATCCCAACATGTGCACCATGCTCGGCTTCCTTACCACCGACCTTTCGATCGACAAGAAGCTCCTTCAGGAAGCACTCAGCTCGGTCATCGTCGATACCTTCAACATGATCACCGTTGACGGCGACACTTCAACAAACGATACGCTCCTCATCATGGCTAACGGGCTTGCGGGGAACGATACCATCACCGCAAAGGGAGCCGATTACGACGAGTTCTACAAGGCTCTCGAATATGTCTGCACCTTCCTTGCAAAGACTATGGCAAGCGACGGCGAAGGCGCAACCAAGCTCTTTGAGTGCAAGGTTGTTAATGCCAAGTCAAAAGAAGACGCAAGAACCCTTTCAAAGGCAGTCGTAGGCTCGAACCTCAGCAAAGCAGCCATCTACGGATGCGACGCAAATTTCGGAAGATTCCTCTGCGCAATGGGTTATTCCGGTGCGAAGTTCGACCAGACCGATGTTGAACTCTTTTTCGTAAGCGCGGCAGGAAAGCTTCAGGTATTCGATCACGGCGTACCCCTTAACTTTGACGAAGATCTCGCAAAGAAGATCATGGAGGAAAAGGAAGTCACCGTTTACGTCGACATGCACGAAGGAAGCTTTGATGCAACCGCATGGGGCTGTGACCTCACATATGATTACGTCAAGATCAACGCTGACTACAGAAGCTGATCTTAGAAATAAAAGTACGGAGAAGCATATGAAAACAAAAGTATACATTGACGGACAGGCCGGTACCACGGGCCTTCAGATCTATGACCGTATCTCACAGCGTGACGATCTCGAGCTCATGATGATCGCAGAGGAAAAGAGACACGACCTTGAGGAAAGGAAGAAGTTTTTAAACGAAGCTGATATCGTCTTCCTTTGCCTTCCCGATGATGCGGCGAAAGAGTCCGTTTCACTTATCGAAAATGAGAACGTCAAAGTCATCGACGCATCGACCGCACACCGCACAAACGATGCATGGGACTACGGATTTCCTGAGCTTTCA
>JAEEQL010000106.1 GCA_016285265.1 Lachnospiraceae bacterium | reverse complement strand
GGGATATGATGATATGCACCGTAGATCGCAGGCCTCATAAGATTGGCGGCACATGCATCAACACCGATATACTCCTTGTAAATATGCTTTTCGTGGATAGCTCTGGTGACAAGTGCACCGTAAGGAGCCATCATGAATCTACCCATCTCAGTATAGATAGCAATGTCACCCATTCCTGCGGGAACGAGAATCTCATCGTAAACCTTGTGAACGTTCTCACCGATTACAGCAATGTCATTGGGAGTCTGGTCCGGCTTATATGCGATTCCTACGCCGCCGGAAAGGTTGATGAACCTGATATCGGCTCCGGTCTCTTTTTTCAGTTCAATTGCAAGCTCGAAAAGCTGTCCTGCAAGTTTTCCGTAATATTCATTGGTAACAGTATTGCTTGCAAGGAATGCATGGATTCCGAAATGCTTAACTCCCTTGCTCATCATGATCTTATAAGCTTCGGAGATCTGTTCCCTGGTCATGCCGTACTTTGCATCGCCGGGGTTATCCATGATGCCGTTTGAAAGAGTAAATACTCCACCGGGATTGAACCTGCAGCTCATGGTCTCGGGAAGCTTTCCTCCGCATGCCTGCTCACAGAAATCGATATGGGTTATATCATCAAGGTTGATTATTGCACCGATCTTGCATGCATATTCATACTCTTCGAAAGGAGTATCATTCGAAGAAAACATGATATGTGCACCGTCAAAATCAAGAGCTTTGCTTATCTGAAGCTCGGTAAGTGATGAGCAGTCGGTACCGCAATCATACTCTTTTAAGATCGAAAGAATGAAAGGATTGGGGTTAGCCTTAACCGCAAAATACTCCCTGAATCCGGGGTTCCAGGCAAATGCCTTCTTAACCGCTTCGAAATTATCTCTCATTCCTTTTTCATCATAAATATGAAAAGGAGTGGGAATTACTTTTGCAATCTCTTCTGCTTTTTCTTTGGTGATAAATGCTTTTTTCATAAATACTCCTTAATCTCTGATCTGCCAGTCAATAGGCGTGATGCCGTTTGCCGACAGATAATCATTACATTTTGAAAACGGCCTGCTTCCGAAGAATCCCCTGTAAGCGGAAAGAGGACTCGGATGCGCGGATTCTATCACAAGATGCTTGGGGTTAGTGATGAAAACCTTCTTTGATCTTGCAGCGGAGCCCCATAAAATATACACAATCGGTCTGTCCTGCGATGCGACGGCTTTGATCGCAGCATCAGTGAACTGCTCCCATCCCATTCCCTTATGCGAAAATGCCTGGTGTGCCCTTACGGTAAGCAGAGAATTCAACAGAAGAACACCCTGCTCTGCCCAATAAGTAAGATCGCCGCTCTGAGGAATGGTGCATCCCAGATCGGTATTGAGCTCCTTATAGATATTTTCAAGTGAAGGCGGTTTCTGGATTCCTTTTTTTACCGAAAAAGAAAGACCGTGAGCCTGACCCGGTTCATGATAAGGGTCCTGACCCAGGATGACAACCTTTACTTCGGAAAGCGGGGTAAGATTAAACGCTCTTAAAACATCGTCCTTGGGAGGATAAACAGTCTGGGACTGATACTCTTTTACGATGAATGAATAGAGCTTTTTATAATATTCCTTGCCGAACTCGGCTGACATGAAAGGCAGCCAGTCATTATCTATTACTGACATTTCACAGTCTGACGCTGACAGAGCGTTCCTTTAAATATTCTTTGACTTCCCTGATCTCAAGTTCCTTGTAGTGAAAAAGCGAAGCGGCAAGAACGGCTGATGCACCGACTTCTATCGCATCATAGAAATCCTTACAGCTTCCCGCACCTCCGGAAGCTATAACGGGAATGTTTACGCTTGATGCAATTGCCTTGGTTAGTTCGAGGTCGTATCCGGCCTTGGTTCCATCGGCATCCATTGATGTAAGAAGTATCTCACCCGCTCCAAGCTTTTCTGCTTTTATCGCCCACTCGACAGCATCAATGTTCATATCGACTCTTCCGCCGTTTTTATAGACGGTCCATCTGTCGGTGCCTTCAATCCTCTTTGCATCCATTGCAAGCACAACGCACTGTGAACCGAATTTCATAGCGGCATCCGAGATAAGATCGGGATTCATCAGAGCTGCGGAATTGACTGCGATCTTATCGGCACCCTCACGGAGGATTGCCTTGAAATCATCCGTAGTGCGTATTCCTCCGCCTACGGTGAAAGGAATGAACAATGTGGCGGCAACATCCCTTACCCAAGAAAGCTGGGTATCACGGGAATCGGCTGATGCGGTTATATCAAGGAATACGACTTCGTCGGCACCCTGCTTGTCATATGCGGCCGCAGTCTCTGCCGGGTCACCGGCATCCTTGAGGTTTAAGAATTTTATTCCTTTTACAACTCTCCCGTCCTTTACATCAAGGCAGGGTATTATACGTTTTGTGAGCATTATATTTCTCCGGCGATCCTGAGGAAATTGGTAAGTACTTTCAAGCCTGCATCCGAACTCTTTTCCGGATGGAACTGTGTCGCAAAAACATTACCCGATTCAACCGACGAATCGTAATCGATACCGTAGGAAGTTTTGGATGTGACAATATTTTTATCATCGGCATCCAGGTAATATGAATGAACGAAATAAAAGAACGTTCCGTCAACTACGTCTTCGAAAAGTCTTCCTTTTACCGAAGTAACATCATTCCAGCCTATCTGCGGAACCTTGATCTCTTCGGAGGATTCAAACTTCCTCACTTTGCCTTTGAGAATGCCGAGGCCCTGAACTCCCGGTGATTCCTCGCTTTCATCAAAAAGAAGCTGTAGACCGACGCAGATACCGAGGAAACACTTACCGGAAGCGGCAAATTCCCTGATAGCCGAATCCAAACCTCTCGATCTTAATTTATCCATACAGTCGCCGAAATTTCCAACGCCCGGCAATATACAGGAATCGGCATTTTTGATGATCCCTGGATCGGAAGTCAGAACATGCTCAGCTCCGAGCTTATCAAGTGCCTTCTCAACACTTTTTACATTTCCTGCATCATAATCAACTACAGCGATCATTAAAGACTCCTTAAGGATTTACAAAAACGATATCGGATCCGGGATCTTCTTCACCGGGGATCACATCCTGAATGGGTTCGGGCTCAGGCTCGGGTTCAGGTTCAGGCTCGGATTCGGGCTCTGCACCGTACATACCGTTTACCACATCATAAACAGCCCTGGTGTATTCGACATCGCTCTTGATCATTGCGATCTCTTTTGCCTCTTCTTCGGACAGTCCGTACCTGGACTGAAGTTCACCCAAAAGAATCTGATAAATAGGTTCAACTTCATCGAGACATCCCCACTTTACAGCGGATGCATATAATCCGGGATACTTGTTCACAGTCTGGATAAGTGAATCGAGAGCCTTTACATCAGATTCTTCCTTGAGAAGATCGTACTCTCTCTGCCACAGCCTGATCTTCAGTATGCATTCGGATTTCTTGAATATGATCTCATCGGACTCGTTAAGCTCCTGTCCGAAAAGATCCTGATATGCAGTCTGATAATCGCCTTCACTGTATGCCTGTCTGGCTTCGCGCTTAACGGCATATGAACCCATAAGATTCGAAACGATCAAAACGGCTGCAAGAACGGTTATGCAGAAAGCAAATACGGCAAGAACCTTCTTCTTGTTAAGCTTCTTTGAAGGCTTCTCGTTCTCTGCTTCAGCCTTTTCTTTCTTGGGCTTCTTTTCCTTTTTCTTCTTGCCCTTCTTGGCGTCTCCGTCTACCTCTTCGCCTACGCCTTCCATCTCGGCAGCTTCGGCATTCTTATCCTTCTTGCCTTTTTTCTTTTTCTTCTTTTTACCCTTACCGCCTTCACCTTCGGCGTCGAGTTCCTCAAGAACAGTCGCATTCTCCTCGGAAAGCTTGATCTCGCTTGATGAACGCTCATCGTCTTCATCGGTCTCGGTCAGCATATCGAGGATCTTAGAAATAAGACCTTTCTTCTTCTCGGGCTTCTTCTCGGCATCAAGATCCCTGATCTCGCTGAGAGGATCGAACTCCGCTTCCTCGGGCACTGAATCGGAAGAAGGTATATCAAAGGCCTTCTCAAGTGAGATATCCTCTGATTCTTCCTCATCAAAAGAACCGCCCATTATCTCGGCAAGAAGAGAATCCGTCTCATCCAAAGGAGAACTTTCCGATGCGGGCTCTTCGGGGCTTTCAGCTGTCGGAGCTTCTGAAACCGCATCATCAGAAACGGATACAGATTCATCTATAGCCGATGCGGCTGCATTCTTAACTTCGGCAGCAGCCTCCGCTGCACCTGCCAAAAGTGCATCAACATCGGACATATCGGCATTTTCGGCATTCTCACTGGAAATGCCGTTTTCTTCACCGACGGTTTCACCAAGTTTCTTGGCCTTCCTGGCTTCCTTTGCCTCGGCTTTAAGTCTTGCCTTTTCTTCCTTGGCTTTTCTCCTGGCTTCTTTCTTTTCTTCACGAAGACGCTTTTTCTCAGCAGCCTTATCAAGAACAGGTTCAGCTTCAGAGTCGTCTTCACCGAGTACATCGGGCATCTCGGTATCGTCTGATCCGTTTAAAAGAGCTTCTATCTCTTCTCCGACAGCTTCGTTATTGTCATTCTTATCAAGAAGTGCACCGATATCGGAAGCAGAGCCGCTGTCTGCGGCAAGCAGTTCATCAAGACTCATTTCGGATCTGTCGGGATCCTCAGCAAGTCCCTCTGACTTTGCTTTATTGAGAAGTGCTTCGATATCATCTTCACCGGGAAGATCTGCCGATTCGTTCTCTTCCTTCATAAGCTCTGCCAGTTCGGCATCGAGATCAAAATCAGCGATATCGGAATCATCGGAAGAAGCCGGTTCTTCCGAAGTCTTAGTATCTTCGGATCCGGAAGCTGCAGATGTATTTATTTCAAGATTGTCGTTTTCATCAAGTGAAATGCCACTTTCACTGAGAAGTGCCGCAAGCTGGGCATCAAGATCATCCCCGCCAACCGCAGGTTCATTCTCGGCTGCAGGTTCAGGCATGGGTTCAGGTTCAAGAGAGATCTCAGGTTCTGCCTCAGGAACAGGTTCGGGCTCAACCTCCGGCACGGGCTCGGGCTCAGGAGAAATCTCCGGTTCTGCTTCAACAACAGCCTCGGATTCCGTCTCAGTCGCAGATTCAGTATCAGGCTCAATCTGCTTCATGAGATCATTCATAAGATCTGTAAGGTCGGCTTCACCGCTCAGATCATCATCGGGTATCTCAAGTGAAGGAGCCGAATCAATGTGAATATCGGATGCAGCGGGATCTTCATTGATGATCGATTCAAGATCCGGAATATCTGCTGAATGATCTATCTCAATATGAGTTTCTTCCGGAACTTCCTCCGGAATATCAATGACAGGATTATCTACCAAAGGAGAATCATCGGGTACTACCGATTCAACCTCTTTCAAAAGCGAATCAAGGTCGAGATCGTCCAGTGACATCTGAACTTCTTCCGCAGGCGCTTCAGAAGCAGGTTCCTCAGCTGATAGAATATCTTCAAAAGCAGGTTCTTCTGCAACGTGTTCTTCTGCTACGATTTCCTCTGCTGCGGGTTCTTTTGCGACAGGTTCTTCTACGGAAGATTCATCCGTTACGGATTCATCAGCAACCGCTGAAAAATCTTCAGAAAGAATTCCGGAAAAATGCTCATCAATACCGCTTCCGGAAACAGGCTCAGTTACAGATTCTTCTGCCACAGACTTTTCGACTGCTGTTTCTGCAAAAGCAGTTATGTCAGCATCTTCTTCAACTGCAGCTTCCGGTGTCTCAGGCTCTTCAGTCGCAGGTTCTTCCGTTACGGGTTCCTCAGTCAATGAATCATCCGTAAAAACAGCATCGGGAACTATGGCATCCTGTTTTTCAGGTTCCTTGGGTTCGGGATTTGATGCGGCTTTGGTAGGGGATGCAAGCTCTGCGGGAACTCCCATCGATCTGAGCAAACTGTCAAGATAATCTTCAGAAGAACTCATGATTTTTCTCCATAAAATTTAATAATGACTGTTATGCAAAATTCACATACACATACATTGATATTTTAGCACACTGCACTGTCAATGTATATAAAAAATGGGGCAGCCATAAGGCCTGCCCCATATAAAAAGCACTTGATATTATAATCCGAAAAATCAGATTTTCTTATGATAAATTGTATTTATCAACGAGCTCATCAATTATCCTGACCAGATTACCGATCTCGGGTTTTGATAACTGAGCATCGGCTCCGAGCTGTTCACCCTTCTTCTTCATCTCTTCATTAACCAGTGATGAGAAGATTACGACAGGAATGTTCTTGGTCTTGTCATCTTGCTTGATGAGCTTGGTCAGTCTGTGACCGTCCATCTCAGGCATCTCAATATCAGTGATTACAAGCTTTACATGCTCATTCAATGTACCGTCAGCTTTGCATTCTGCAATAACATCGTATGCCTTCTGGCCGTTCTCCGTATGAATGATCTTGTTATATCCTGCGGCGGTAAGCGAATCAACAATAAGCTTGTTAAGAAGTACGGAGTCTTCCGCAATGAGGATAGGAACATCACTTCTGCTTCTTTCACCGAGTGACTCGATCTCGGAGATCTTAAGTCCGGTCTCGGGATTGATATCGGAAATGATCTTCTCGAAATCAAGGATGATTATGAGCTTTCCTTCATTCTTGATAAATCCGGTAGATACGGATGCTTCGGCGGTTGATATGGTTGAATCGGGCTTGATGATATTTCTCCAGGAAACTCTGTGAATGCCCTTTACCGCTTCAACATGGAATGCGATGTTGAGGTTATTGAAATTAGTGATTATAAAAAGACCACCGGGTTCGGACTGTCCTCTTCCGAGACAATTCTTAAGATCGATTGCCGTGATCATAGTTTCACGGGGCATGAATATGCCTTCGATGCTGGGATGCGAATTGGGAACAGGAGTCACAGGCTGATATGAAATGATCTCCTTGATCTTCGCAACATTGATTCCGTAGGAATATTCACCGAGAGTGAACTCCAGAACTTCGAGCTCGTTAGTACCACTGTCAAGTAAAATCTTAGTATCCATACATTATCCCCCTCCCACGAGGTCTAAATTTGTATTAAATATATCATAATCTGTCAGAAAATTAAACACTAAAAAATCATGCCGTATCCCGAAAAGGATACGGCATGAAAGAATTCTGTAAATAAGGATTATTATCTTCCGATGAGTTCAACGGCATATCCGTTGAAATTAACGGCAAATGTTGCGGTTCCGGGAAGTGCATCCATATCGTCAAGAACCGCTACGGTTCCCTTTCCGTCTACAGTGATAAGTTTATAATCAGTGTAGCCTGCAGGTACATTCATTGTAACGATACCGTTCTTGGCATTATAATTTACACCGTTGAGAACAAGATTGTATGTCTTGATTCCTCTGTAGCCGAGAGGGGTAAATGCTGCAAATGTGTTCATACACTGTGCACCCTGAGGAGCTTCTACAAACTTTGCATTTGTAAGAACGGGTAATGCAGGAGTTACACCGGTAACAGAACCGGACGCGTTCTGAAGATTTGCGGGAGTTCCTACTGCAACGGGAGCAGCTCCTGTCTCAGCATAAAGGATGGAAAATGCAAAACCGTTGAAATTAACATTAGCGGTTATTGTATTGGGATTAAGATCAAGATCGTCATAAAGTGCGATGACTCCGCCCTGACCGATTGCTAAAAGCTTGTAGTTTCTGTTTGAAGCCTGAACGCCTTCGGGAAGCTGTAAACAGAGAAGTCCGCTCTTATTCGAATAATCAAGCTGGTAATTGTATGAAACCGCACCATCACATGCATACATATAACCTGCAGGAGTAAATGCTTTCACTGTTGCTTTTGCAAGTTCGCCGAGTTCATTCGAATATGCATCAATTGTTCCGTTGTTCTGTCCATTGCAAAGAACAGTGCTTGAAGGAGCAACTAAATCGACTGCATCGCCTATGTTCTTATCGTTTTTAATAGTAAAGTTTACAGTATAGGAATAATTCAGCTCGGGACATGAAATTATAATAGAAAGAAAAACTTTCTGATCCTCGCCGAATGTGCTTGTATTAACATAAATAGGATCGGTGATGTTCTTCCTGGATTCATTATAATTGAGAACGACCGCACCGGTATCAAGTCTGACGGCCTGTTCGGTAATGTTCCAGTTGAAACTGTTTACCTGGTTTCCAAGGCTTCCGTTATTTCTCGCAACAATAAAAGTTGAACCTTTGTATTCACACCAAGTTGAAGTAAAGCTTACCTGGGGTTCACCTGCGGCCTTAGCGCTCATGGGAATGACAAAAAGAGCAACCATAGCGACAACGATAATGCCCGCAAGTCTATTTAAAATGTTATTTTTCATTAATTAATCCCTCCCTTTAGGATTTCACACATCTTTAAATATTTTATCAACTCTGTAGTGAAAGTCAATAAATTGACAGTCAATTTAACTTTAAGATTTTATTAAAAAAATGAGCCTTTCAGGCTCATTTTCATTATCTATTCCTTCAAAACCGAAACCAAACTCCATCTAACATCGAAGTTTAAGCTTGCTTAAACTTTTTCATTCCAGGTAACAACAGGATAAGCCTTCGACCTATTAGTAAATGTCAGCTGAGAGCATTACTGCTCTTACACACCATTCCTATCTACCTCATACTCTCTAAGGGGTCTTATTACCTTGTGGTAGGG
>JAEEQL010000105.1 GCA_016285265.1 Lachnospiraceae bacterium | reverse complement strand
GCATCGTTTATGTAATACTGCCTTACCGCTTTCTCGGCGGGACGGTTCAGTATATTTGCAAGCATGAGTAAGTAAGGCGTAAGGAATATGCCGAGAAGTGCCATGGCCATTCCGCCGACAAAGTGCAGATAGTTTTCTACAACCACACCTATCACTGTAATGATGACAAACAGAATGCTTGATGTGAAAACAAGTCTCTTTGCCCTGGTTGTCATGACCAGCTTCTTTTTCGTAAATACCGACTTAAGGAAAAGGTATATCCTGATGTCGAGTATGAGAAACAGCATACTGATCAACGCAGTCACGGGAGCGGAATATATTCCCATCATCACCGCACAGATCAGGATGAAGATCAGTTGTCTCTGCTTTCCGCGGTTGTTCTTAAGCCAGTGTGCATGCTCCTCGTTGTCATAGCCGTTCAGCTGGAGCATATGGAGATTAAATCTCAGGGTCACGAAAAAAGCCCATGCCGTGAGCACGATAAAGGCAAGCGACAATATAACGCTGCCCCAGAACCATGTGCTGTTTATGATATCCGCACCGTCCATTTACTCAATCCCAAAATTGGCTTTCATTATCCCGGTGAACACGGGAACATTTTCGGCAAAGGAAAAATGGCCTCCGCCCGGTATTACCGCAAGACCTGCGGAAGGCATCAGCTTTTCCATTATCTTTGCATCGCTTAAGGGAGTGGCATCGTCCTTGTCACCCCAGATAAGCAAAGTGTCATATTTATTCTTTTCAAAAAGAGGTGTGAGATCTTCGTTGACCGCTTTGACAAGACAGCCCTTCATTATGGGGCTTGCATTGCGGTAATCCTCGGAACCCTGGGTGGACTTCCAGAGTTCGATGAGTTCCGAGAACATAAGATATACGGGCTTAAAGTTCAGGATCTTCTTAAGGATCTTGTATCTGAACACCTTAACCTTCTGCTTAAAGCTGCGCCTCGGCATAACTCCCGCAGAATCGATAAGGACTATATTTTCAATCTCAAGGGGAATATTGTCTCTTGCGACAAGCTTGATGATCATTCGGCCGCCGTATGAATGGCCGATAAGGACTGTCTTTTTGATCTCAAGCGCTTCCATGAGCTTTAGGAAGAAGTCGGTGAACTGATCTACAGTCCAGCTCTCGGGAGGTTCCTGGCTGGAACCGAAACCCGGAAGGTCGAACTGAAGAACACGGTATTTTGAAGTAAGGCAAGAGGCAACAACATCATAGAGAGGATAGGAAGTTGCCCACCCCTGTAAAATGACCGCTGTGGTCTCACCCGAACCGGTGAATTTATATGATATTTTCAGCCCGTCGACGGTTATGTCCATAACAGGAGTATTTTACCATATTTCCTGAATTTTCGCCATTTTTTCGGGCATTTCAGACAGAATTTTTTGGGAGATTTTCCCTTGAAGAAAGACAGATATCCTACCACCTTTTGACAGGGCATTCGGATGCCTTGGAAGCCGCCCTTATCTCAACATAACAGCCGCATTTATGACAGGTACCCGCAATAAGGCTGTCACAGGACATACAGACGCTTAAACGCTCTTCATAGAGCTGATCGGAGGTCTTCTCAGACTCCGGGAGCATGGCCCTCGTTTTCTTCACATATTCATAAATATCGGCCTTTTCCGCCATATCACGGATCAGGCAGAGCTTGCATTTTTCCATAATCTCACACTGTCTGCTTATGCAGCAACGGTTCCGCATTTTCAGCGTCCGCCGGCATTCTTCTTTTCCTCGTACATATCCTCATCGGCATCACAGATAAGCTGTTTGAGGGTGAGATTTCCGGATGAGGATGATATTCCGATGCACACGGTAAGTTCAAAAGGAACCTCTGTCTCTTTGTTGATCAGTGCCAGTTTTTCCTTGATAGCTTCCTTAAGTTTCTCACACTCTTCCCTGCCGGAAGCTTCGAACATGACCGAAAACTCATCGCCGCCGTATCTGGAGATATTGGCTCTCTTCGCAAGATCCCTGCATCCGAGCCTCAGAGCCTCGGCGATATTCCTGAGTGCCCTGTCTCCCTCCACATGACCGTAGGTATCGTTTATGGTCTTGAACTTATTCGCATCGATCATGAGCAGATAAATAGTCGAGGTATCTGAACGGCCTTTGGTCCAGGACTGGTAAAAATGCTTCATCTGCTTACGGTTATTGAGTCCGGTAAGGGGATCGAGCGAGATCAGCTGGTCGATCCAGTTCAGATAAAGGAGTGCCGTGGTGAGGGCAAGAACTCCGCATGCAATGGGAAGTCTGGGATAGATGAACTGAAGAATCCCCGCCCCTCCGGGTGCTATGGGGAAAAGAAGGATGACTTCAAGCGTCTTCTTTTCATTCACATCACTGCTTCTGATAAGCCTGATGAACGCGTGAACAAAGGCCAGTACGACATATACGTAGGATAGGGCATACGTGAGGATATAGTAAGAGCCCCTGTGATAATCACCGTTTCCGTCCACGTAGAAAAGTATTCCCGTGAAAAGATTAAAATAAGCAGTGCCGATAAAGCACAGACAAAAACCGAAGAAAACCTGGAAAGTAGCTTGGTCTTTACAAAGATCGACTCGGACATGTATTCAAAATACATAAACCAGTAATAACACATGAGAACCGTTGCAAAATAATACACGGTCCTGAGGATTATCCTGGCAGACGGCGTGTGGATTCCCAGACTGATCGTGCCCTCGTTGATGAGCACAAACACTGTATCGGTCAGTACGAACAGCATCTCCGAAGCAATCGCCATAGAGAAATGTCTCTGTGCGACCATTTTGGAAAGTCCCATATTCTTGCTCAGTATCACAGCCATGAGCAGGAAGGATATAACATTTATCTCCGCATAAAGAATGGAATATTCTTGCATGATCCTCTCCCTGAATTACGCATATTGAGTCTGCACGAACGATTATATCACGATTTCAAAATAATAGCGGCAGAACTGTATGCTCTGCCGCTTTACATTTTTCCGTTAGAGAAACAAAGAAAGATCTTCTTTTATGCTTCGACCGCAATGATTGAAGTTACGCTGCTTGCGGGAAGCTTTACCTTGATCCCCGCGCCGCCTTCCGTAACTTCGGCAGCGATCTCTTTGATGGAAACCGCTTCGGGATCATCAAACGTGTTGTGTGCGGTGATGTCGCCGGCAACGGTCTTTGCAACCGCGCTGCTTACCTTTGTTCCGCCTACGATGATATCGATCTCGGCTTCCTTATCGGGATCGGTGTTGACAACGGTGATGCAGAGCTTTCCGTCCTTTTCGCTGGAAGAAACGGAAAGTGAAGGGATCTCGTAATCTCCGTCCTTAAGATCCTCCGCCTCAGCATAGCTTTCAACATGGCGTGCATCCATATGATCCTTGAAGAGATCATATACATGATAGGTGGGAGTAAGGATCATCTTAGGTCCGTCGGTAAGGATCATTGCCTGGAGGACATTGATCATCTGTGCAATGTTGGCCATGACAACAGTATCGCATCTGTCATTAAACATGTTAAGGTTAAGGCCTGCGATGACCGCATCACGGATGGTGTTCTGCTGGTAAAGGAAACCGGGATTTGTTCCGGGCTCAACCTCGAACCAGTTGCCCCACTCGTCAACGATGAGCTTAAGCTGATGGTCATCCTTGGATGCCCTCTTAAGAACGGCAATATTCTCATCCATTATCTCGCCGAGCTTAAGAGTCTTTTTGACCGTCTCGAAATAATCGGTCTTGCTGAAAGCAGTAGCGCTGTTCTTGTTAAACCAGCCGGTTCCGGGAACGGTGTAATAGTGGAGAGAAAGCGCATCGACAAACTGTCCCGCCTTCTCTGCGACGACCTTGGCCCAATTGATATCATCTCCGTTTGCTCCGCATGCGATCTTGTATACGGGATGATCGTTATCGTAATTTCTTACGAAGGTGGAATATCTCTTGCACTCATCGGCATAAAACTCGGGAGTCATGTTACCGCCGCATCCCCAGTTCTCATTTCCGATACCCCAGTATTTAACATTCCAGGGCTCGTCGTGACCATTCTGTCTGCGAAGTTCTGCCATAGGTGATACTCCGCCCATATTGCAGTACTCTACCCAGTCGCTCATCTCCTGAACAGTTCCGGAGCCAACGTTTCCGCAGATATAAGGATCCGCACCGACCTGTTTGCAAAGCTCAAGGAATTCATGTGTTCCGAAGGAATTGTCCTCGGTAACTCCGCCCCAGTTTGTATTTACGATCTTCTTCCTGTTCGCCTCAGGGCCGATTCCGTCCATCCAGTGATAGGTGTCCGCAAAGCATCCGCCCGGCCATCTGATAACGGGAACCCTGATGTTCTTAAGTGCATTAACGACATCGCATCTCATGCCGTTTACGTTGGGGATGCCATCCTCTTCCTTGACGAAAACGCCTTCATAGATGCATCTTCCGAGGTGCTCGGCGAACTGTCCGTAGATATTCTTGTTGATGGTGCCCTTGCTCTTTTTGGTGTTGACTACAATGTGTGCCATAAAAAATCTCCTGAATTATTTATCTTCCCAAACGATCTCGTCTGAAAGCTCATCTTTAGCGAACGGTCCGGGTATTACCTTAAGTCCTCTCTTGTTGCCGAAATAGTCGGTATTGAAGGTGATCGGAGTTCCGTCCGGATTCTCATAATACTCTTCGGGCTCGAAAGCTTTGCCGAGAGTTTCGGTATCTATCATGTGGACCTTGAAATCCTTTACAAGGTCAAATACATTGGTCTTGAGTGAGTACTTCCCCTTCTTTTCTTCAAGCTTTACGAATGCCTTGGTCTTCTTGTCGACCAGATGATCCTTCTCATGCTTGAATGCGCCGGCTCCGTTAAAGTATGCATTACCGTGGATCCAGACAGGGAGATGTCCGAAGTGTCCGGTTGCCAGTTTGCCCATATCAGGGCGGCGCTTGCCGATATCGAAAAGCTCGATCCAGTCCTCATAAAGAGGATATTCATCCCATACATGGGTTCCGACCGCCATGTTGGTGGGAACACGCTTAGGATCCCAGCCCTTGAGGTAATCCTTTGGGATCTTGGTGTTCTGGATGAAGATATTGTTATAGAACCTGTCATCACCGTGAAGGATCGTCATAAAACCGAGAACCTCGGTACGGTGTGCTATGTGGTAAGGAGTATAGCGTGGCTCGCGCTGTCCGTTAACGATGGAATCGACGCCGCCACCGACCATGACAAACGATCCGCATACAAGGTTATGAACCATTGCAACGCCCTGTGTAGCTATTCTCAGCGAGCAGGGTGAAAGAAGGATGTTGTTGTCGATGAGTGTGGGACCATGTCCTACCTCGACGAAAAGATCCTGATCGAAACGGTCGGGCTTAGCCTCTATGAAGTCGGGGAAGCAGTTGTCATGCAGGAAGTTCTGGGTGATACGGGTTCCCTGTGCCTGCCAGTCGCACCAGATTCCCATCCAGCAGTGATGGATGTGATTTCTTCTGAAGATGACATCGATCGCAGCATGGAACTTTATTCCTGCGATCTCCGCACCTCCGAGCTGCTGCATATTGTTGATGTGATGGATGTGGTTATCCTCGATTATTGAGAATACGCATCCCATTCTTCCTACGATACCGGTCTGCTCACAGTTATGGATGTGACATCTTCTTACGATATGTCCGCCGACGGTCTCCTTGGTCCAGCCGTCATACTGGGCGCGGCATACCGCATCCCTCTCCATCTGGGTGGGGCTCTTTACGTGCTTGTGGAAGAAATAATTGTCGTTGTTTTCCTGGGAGTAATTACCGAAGGAAATACCGCAGCACTTGGAACCGTACACATCACAGTCTTCGATTATCCATCCCTTTGACCAGTGGGCACCGATCATTCCGTCCTGGAAAGCTGCGGGAGGAGCCCAGGTGGTTGCCGCCTTACATACGGTGAAGCCGGAAAGTGTGATGTAGCTTCTGTACTTTTCGGTAGGCATGAAGCAGTTCCTGCGGACGGTTATCTCCACCTTTTCCTTCTTTGGATCCTTATCCTTGAAGTTGGCGTAGATAACGGTCTCATTAGTCTTTTCATCCTGTTCGCAGTACCACTTGTAAACCGAATACTCGGGTTCCCAGCTTCTGTCATATACCTTGCCGTCGATGCACTCCTGAAGGGTAGCGGTCTCATACATCATACGGTCATTAAGAAATACATTACCGGTATGCATATGATTGTCCGCAAAGTACCAGTCACCTTCAACCTCCTGAATGTATGGGTTGTAAGCGCCGAATACGGTATTGTCTATTCTCGTGACATAAGTGGATCCCTTATGCTTTTTCCAATCGGTAACAACCTCCGCACCGGTGATCACTGCCTTTAAGGGCTTCTCCGATGTGTAGGTGATCCTTGCATCTTCACGTCCTGCATTCCTGGGATTTACATACTCCCTGTAGATTCCGGGAGCAACGATGACCTCATCTCCGGCTACGGCGATATTTGCCGCATCCTGGATGGCTTTGAAAGGAGACTCTTTACTGCCGTTTCCCCCACGGGCAGCGTTAACATTGACATAGATCTTCATAGGTGTACCTCCTGTTTTGAAAAAAGATCAATATTTTTTCCTGGAAGCCAGTTCCTCATATATCCTGCAGTAATTCTCATACCTGATGCGCGGGATTTCCCCATTCTCCACGCCGGTTTTGATACCGCAGTCATTTTCATAAACATGTGAGCATCCCGCAAATCTGCAGTTTTTCTCAAACTGCGTAAATTCGGGATAAAAGGTCCAGAGGTTTTCTTCGGTCACATCCCTGTTCTCGAAGCTTGTAAAGCCCGGTGTATCGCAGATGTATGTGTCTCCTGCGATCATGAACAGTTCGGAATGCCTTGTCGTATTCTTACCCCTGCTTATCTTTTTGCTTATCTCTCCGGTTTCGGATATCTCTTTTCCGAAGAGCCTGTTTATCGTAGATGATTTGCCCGCTCCGCTGGGCCCCGCAAGTGCCGTGGTCTTACCTTCAAGAATCTTTTCGAGTTCTTCAAAGCCCTCTCCCGTCCTTGCACTTATGAGTCTCGCATCGTATCCCGCTTTTCTGTAAACAGATACAAACTCCGATCCGATCGAATCCGTGTCGATATCTTCTTTGTTGAAAGCAATGACACAGGGCAGTTTTTCTTTTTCCAGATTAATGAGGAATCTATCTAACAGATTAAGAGATGGATCCGGATCTTTCACTGCAAATATGATAAGTATCATATCAACATTTGCTACTTCGGGTCTGAAAAGAGAATTCTTCCTCGGAAGTATGTCCGAAACATTACCTACATTCTTATCGGGATCGATCACGTCTATCAGGCAATCATCCCCTACAAGCGGCTTGAGGCCTTCCTTTCGGAAAGCCCCTTTTGCTCTGCATTCATATACAAGCGAACCCGAGGCTACGTAATAGAAGCCTCCGATGCCTTTGATTATCTTGCCCTTAACGGAATCCATCAAGTATCTTCCTGTGTGAAAATGATCTCTCTTGTGAAGGATTTCTCTACAGTAGTTCCGGGAATTGCATTTCCGTTGCTGTCCGTCGTAGGTTCGGTGGTGACGGTATAAGTAATGGTAAGGATACCTGAAGGACATCCTATTCCATAGAAATTCGATGTGTAAGGGAATTCCCTTGTGGTCTGCTCAAGAAGTACCTTTCCGTCCGAACCTACCAGTCTGAGCTTAACCTCGGTACCGCTGATATAATCGGGAGCCTCGGTCGATGAAGGCGCGGATACATTGAGGTTACACTTATAAGTATGCACCTCGGGACCCGAGCTTACTTCAAAATCGATAACAGCTCCTTCGCTGACATATGTGCCTTCCGCAAGCGACTGCGAGCATACCATGCCTGCGGGGATATCAGCAGAAGGAACATAGGTGATCCTGCCTATGCTGAGTTCATTTTCTATACAGGTAACGGTGGCATCCGTTTCATCGAGACCGATGATGCGGGGAACCCTTACCTTGACGTCGGTTGCACCTACGCTGACCGTAACGGTTACCGACACACCCTTTGCGGCCATTACACCTGCTTCGGGATTGGTGGAGATGACATAGCCCTGGGGTACTTCGTCCGAGCTTGCCTCATCCAGATTTACGGTAAAGCCGCTGAGTTCGAGCGTGAGCTTTGCTTCGTTTACGGTCTTGCCCACAACATCGGGCATTTCTACGGAATCGGTACCGGAGCTGACAAGCAGATTGACATTGGTTCCGGAGATGATCGTGGTTCCCGCTTCGACATCACAGCTGATGACGATTCCGGAAGCGATGGTCTCCGACTCCTGGAAATCGACAAGGGGATTGATGCCGAGTGCAACAAGAGCATTCTTGGCGCTTTCAATATCAGAGCCCACAACTGAGGGCATGATCACTTCTTTTACTTCCACGGTTCCCTGACCCTGGTCGTTGATGATCACATTACTTCCGCCTTCGCCCCCGTTTCCGCTCGAATCCATCCTGTTTCCGATGATCTTGACGGCAAGGAAGATAATGATCATTACGATAACGATACCCGCAAGTATCGAAAGAGCCGTGGTGATCTTCTCCATTCTGGAAGGTCCGTCATAATCGCCGGAGCGATGTCCCATACCCTCGTCATCATCTTCTTCATCGCCGTAGTATTCGCTTTCGGCAAGTCTCATCTGAGCGGTATTAGAGCTCTCTTCGGGATAATAATCGCCGTAATCCGCAGTGCTGTTCTTGATCTCTGCCATCTCTTCGTCAGTCACCGCCCTGCTACT
>JAEEQL010000104.1 GCA_016285265.1 Lachnospiraceae bacterium | reverse complement strand
TCCACATTCGAACTCCCTGGTACGAATACAGGATTACATTGACGATTTCATCGACATTTACTTCCTGAAACTCTCCCCGCTTTATCCCGTAACGAATAAGCATTTTCCATTTCTCTTTTGCATTTCGGCCCAGCCGCTCCATCACATCGGTATTCACTGTTTCAGCGTACTCATATAATGCCATGCTCAGTGAATCTTCGGGATGCTTCATTTCCTCTTCCATATTGTCCAAAGTCTTCTCCAATATCTTCACTGCAGAAATACCTTCTTTGATCTCTGTCTGAAAATCCGTCGCACTTTTTTCCGTTATCTTTTCTAGGACAGCCTCGAACAGTTTATCAGTACCGGAAAAATGACTGTACAATCCGCCCCGGCTCATGCCTGTGACCTCACAGACATCTTTCATTGTCACCTGCTTGAAGCCTTTTTCAGCAAAAAGTGTATACGATTCATGTATGATAGATTCTCTGGTTCTTTCTCCTTTTATTGCCATGATTGATCTCTCCTTTTCGACACGCGTGTCTATTTTCATTTTAGACACGCGTGTCGAATTTGTCAACACCCTGCTCATAAACAGAGCCGCAAATGCATATTTTGCATCTGCGGCTCTCACTGTCAATCAATAAACTATAATCGTTATTCAACCCACTGTTTATTCTGTATATCCTTAATCTTATAGTAATCCTCCACATCAAGTCCAATCTTCACATAGTCCTTTGGATCGTCCGTTCTTTTACCATTTTCCCCAGCACTGCCTCAACAGTAGTTGGACTTACGTCCGGTAATAATCCGTCGTCCAAGAAACCATAATCAAATATGTGCATATACCGCCTCCATTAATTGCATATATATTTTCAAAAAATATGCAGATAAACAACTGCTATCTGCATATTTCTATTTGAATATTATGCACTTAATCTCTGCTTAATGAACCATGGGGATGACGGCCGGTCTGTACCACAACTGAACCTCAATATATGCAAACTTGCCAAGTGATGCCTCAAGGAATGCCTCTACCGAATTCCCACATTCAGCGATCTTCTTCATCAGCATTTCCTTGGTAAGTACCTCCGGTTTCATACCGTTTGTAATCTGCGCGCAGCTGTCACCAATCGTAAAACTGACCTGCTCCTCCGGAATATCGGAAAGATTGAGAACCAGCTTTTCGCCTTCACTAAACCACTTGCGAAGATATTCACACTCATTCAATGTAAACGAATACGGATGCAGAAGATTGGGCTTTCCTCCCAAATGGATAAACGTTTCCCGAACATACTCATCCGCTTTCAAGCGGTTAGGGTAGTAATTCTCAAAATCGGCAAACCGTCCGAAACTTGTAGCATCCGGATGCATGGCCGCAAGTTCTGCGGCCACCCTGAATGCTTCCTTCTCCGGAAGATCCATTATGTTTTTCCATGGATCAGTTCCCGGATAATAGTAATGAATAAGATAGATTTTCATAAGCCTTTCTATATTCATATGACCTCCAACACCCTCCTGATATTTTCTTCATTCGGAATAATGATATTTATATCCACCTGCGGATGTTCCCTAACATATGCAACAAGGAAGTCCATCAAATTTTCTTTTGTTTCCATATAGTCATCTATGATCACCCGGTCACTATATCCCAGCTTTTTTAAAATGATTGCTGAAACCACACCTGTCCGATCTTTTCCGGCACCGCAAAAATACATGACATTACTCTCTGCTTTCATTATGGTGCTGATAATCTTATCCATCTGCTCGTCTATCATTCCAAGATAAGTTGCAGCCACCGCTTCAGGTGACTTCGGAGTATCCCCACCGCCGGTTACAGGCAGATGATGGTAGATAAATCCTTTTTCATTTTCAAGTCTGCATGGCCGGGCTATGTACTCTTTTTCTTCCCGTAGATCAACAATAGTCGTAATATCATTTTGATAAAGCCATCTCACTTCATCATCCGTAAGCTTACCCGGATAATCACTGCGAACATATCTGAAATTCCCGGTAGGAAGCACTCTTGTATTTAATGTCGTCTGTAGTATCGATCCCATAAATTACTTATCCATTCAAAGTAAGGGCATCTGAAGTACCCGCTTTTAATAACTGCGAACTCATAAATCACACATCTCCTGAATACTTCTCCGTTTTCGAATACACGGATTGACCGTTTTCCTCCAAAAACCGAAGTGCTTCTTCATAGTCCTGCCCAAGGATTTCCTGCACTTTCTGGAAATCATATTTCTCGTGAAGCCTTGTCTGAACCTTCAGAAACGCTTTCTTTCCATACTTTCTGATAAACAAAGACTGCGCCTTCGCGGCACCTGCTCCATCATTTGTCGGTACGAAAAAACCTTTATTACATACTTCAAGCTCACTGCATTCGTAGCATCCATCTATATTCTTTTCGTTGCAACACTTTACGTTGGGGCATATCCTGCCTTCGGAACATGTGGCAAAGGAACATGTATTATACTCTGTTCTGCAGCCCCCGCACCACTCTCCAAGGAAGCAATGATTGCAGGATAAACCGCAGATGGCGACGGGATCCACTCCCTTTCTCGCAATTTTGCAAAGCCGGTTCTTTATCCGCTGCATTGCTTCAATGTGCATGATCCAGTGTCGTGAAAACGGCATCTGAATAAGGCCTTTTATGTCCTTGCCGCACCAGTAATCTATCAGCCAGAATGCATTTTCATCCGCACTGACGCATTTGCTTTCCACAAGTTTCCTTTTTGTTTCTTCCGTAAACGTTCGTTTCATATCTTTGTACTGCAAATGCGATAAGATCCGATCGCTTGATTCTTTTACAGCTTTAGCATAGAGGTAGAGCTCCCGCACATTCAGTTTCTTCGAAAACTCAGCGATTTCTTCACCCTCAAGTTCATTCCCGGTCGTAATGATCGGAGACGAGATCTTGCTAAGTCGATCATCTCTAAACAATACCTGCTCATCCTCTGCGATCATCTCATGGGCAACGATATCCTCTATTCTGAATATATGCCAGATTGAATATGCAAGAGTCTTACTGTGATAACCATTGGCGCCCGGGAATGGCATCTGATAAAAAGCCTCCTCGGGATAACCTTCTACGATCCAGGTTATCTGCTGAAACAATTCTCCCCTGAATTCGATTAGTTTATCAATGGCTTCACCAAACGTGACTTCTTTAGATAACAGTTTCTGTATTTCTTTATTCTTATCCGACCAATCTTTATCCATAAGCTTATTCCGTTTTCTTCTCCGAATCTTTGATCCGGTCCCCTTATGAGAATGCTAATACGTTTCCTTCCGGACTTTTCGCATCCGTGACCACACATTATCTCCGTAATTACTGAGCAAAACTTACAATTCCGCATGCTGTTCTACTCCGGATTCAGTCTGATCTACACCGGGATCCATGTTTGTCATCACAACAGAAATCTCCCCTGTCACGAAATTCATTTTCAGCATACTCCCGCCATTTTCTCATTCCTGCGCCATATAGGCATATAGTGTTACCCACTTATTCTCTTCTCCGACGTTTCCGACCTTGAATGCAGGTACGCTTTTTGATGCTGTCAGCACATATCTTCCGTTTTGCTGCCTATGCTGATTCAACACTTTATATCCTGCCTGCATGGCTTCCGACTCAGGCTCACATCCCAGAGCGCGCAGGGCATAAACGATCTGATGTGCCCCAATCTTGATAGGATCGGGCGGGTAGAAGGTCCCCAGCATTACATCTACCATGGGCGTTTTCATATCGTCTGTGCGGTAGAAAATGTTTCGTTTGGTAAAGTAATGTACCAGGGCGTCCGCGCACTCCGGCCTGTCCCCCTTAAGCGAGAGTTCCGCGACCAGCAAAAGGTATTCCACCGTCAGACGTGCGCAGCTCTTATGAGGTTTCCTGGGATCATTGATCTTTTTGTTGGTGCTGATGCAGCCAAAGCCACCGTCCTCTTTGATGAGCTTAAGGACACTGTCTATCTCTCTTTTTACGACTTCTTCCTGACCGTATCCCAATTTGACCAGATTCCTCAGCAATAACGGTTCACCGCACAACATTTTGAAGCCTGTGCTTTCAATCAGGCCAAACACCTCATCATCGATGTCCTTTCCGATATCGTCCCTAGTCAATCCCCATTCGGCAAAGCCAAGAATTGCATCATACTTGTCCCAGTTTTTTTCTTTCCCGAGCTTTTTAAGTCCGCGCTCGTATACTTTGCTGCCAATAAGATCTTTTTTGCAGGCTATAACCTTTTCATCATTGTCCGGTAAATGTTCATATTCCTTCAGGGTTCTGAGCCTTACCTCCGGTTTTATATCCTCCAGAAGCCAATCCAAAACGGTTTGATCCATTCTTCCCGCCCTCCTGCTTATTTCTTCTTTACAGGAATCCAGATTGCAGCGTGATAATCCGAAGCACTCGGGTCTCCGTCTCCATACCACTCAATGTTAACGCGACCCGGAAACTCAAAGTCAGGGTTGCCCGGCAGCCACTCTTTCCAGATTTTGGTGTTTACATCCTGAAGCGCCTTAGGGCAAGGACCGTAACAATCAAAAATCGCCCAGTCAAAATCCGGAAGCTCATAAACGGTCATGCCTTCCGGCACATCGCCGCCCTTGTAAATACCTGCAACGATATAGCTGAACCTGCCGTCGCCGACATCATCAACGCAAACACCATATTCACCGATGTTGTTATCTACGATTGCTTTCTCATACGCATTTGTCGGAGCATTTCCTTGCCAGACATTGCCTGCATATTTGTCGCGGATTTCATCCCAAAACTTAGGAATCTCCACATAAGAAGTCTCTCCGTCGAATACTTTTGCAAACCCGATTACTTTAAATCCGGCCATAGTTTTAATCTTGTAATCCATCTTATTACCTCCGTGAATTGATATTTCAATTTTCAGAGGAAGAAATGCTTTTATCGGCGCGCCTTCCCGCACCTGAGAGGGACTCACACCGTGAAAACGCGAAAAAGCTTTTGTAAAACTTTCGGGTGTTTCATAGCAATAACGGAATGCAATATCGATTATCTTTTCATCTGTTTTCTGAAGGTCCAGTGCAGCCTTGTACAGTCTGCGGTTTCTGATATACTCACTCAGTCCGTAACCGGTCATCAGCGAGAATCCCTTCTGAAAAAAGAACGAGGACATAAAGACCTGTCCGGCAACATCCTGCGCACTGATGTTATCTTCCAGATGCTCTTCCATATAATCGATCGCCTTCCGAATACCGGTAAGCCACTCCATTTGTCACACTCCTTCTCTTTGATGAATTAATACTATACGGAACTGCAAAAGAAATCCTGTCTGTTTATGCTCCGTTTTGTCCGGCTTAATCTATTATCTGTCTATCCTTGCTATTCTCCCAATACTGCGCGTCCTGCCTTGCGGATTTCAACTACTCTGTAGCCGCCTTCTTCGTATATTCTTTTGGGCGTTTCTCCGTCCGGCCATATATAGACATTATTAATGCCGTTATGCCTGCACCACTCCACATAGTTATAAAACAGAGCACGACCGACACCTGCTTTTCTGTGTTTCTTGGATACGATAAGGTAATCCACCCGGCAGGCCCTCTCTGAAATATGTCCGTACAATAATCCGACAATCTTACCATTCATACTTGCTGCAAACATCCATGATTTCTGTCATAATCCTCCATATCAACATCCAGAGTAATGGCTTTCGGATGGGTGTTGTTCACCCTCTGCAAAAGCACACAACTTTCGACGTCGTTTTCTTTGAACAACAAAAAATCATTTCTGCGTTGACATTCTAAAGACTATGTTGTACCATACGTTCAAAGAAGCGAAGTTTTCTACCGTACAGTTTTTACTCAAGCGGCGTGCTCGTTTCTTTTTTTATTTGCACAATATCATACAGAAATAATTTACCATTCGCATCACATCGAACCAGCATTCTTGCTCTGAAAATATTGTATCTCTCAATTTCACCAACTTCACTATAAACCGGAATCCCAAACCTTGTATCATATCGATACCATCCGTTTTTTGCTTTATTACCATGACGGTTGCCATAGTCCGGGAATTCTGCCTTCTTATCTGAAATTTGGATTAATTCACCAATTGCAGTTATCACATTAGCCTTTGCCTTCTCATTTGCACCTCTAACAGCTTTTGTATATTTTGAATGTGTAAACTCATCCGGAAAATCTGATCCTATATATACCTTTTCTGCAGTTTCGGCAATCTCATAGTATTCCCCGATATAGTGCATTAATATCTGTTCTATGTCATCCCAATTAATCGATCTTCTTGACTTAAATAAAATATCATTAATCAAGACTATTTTGTTCCCGTCCGGATCAGTAACAATGTCAATCGTATTTTTTGCTTTCTTTTTTTCAGTGAATATCCCCTCATATTTTATCTGATATGCCAATAATCTCGGGATATATTCCGGTGGAGTTCTCCGCCCCGCTTCCCAGTCTTCCAATGTACGAACAGGGATGCCCGTATGCTCTGAAAACTCCTTGCGGGACATCCCTGTACTATCTCTCAGTTCTTTTATCGATCTTGCTATATCCATATCGTTACCTCGCATTGCGTGTTTGTGGTTAGAATATACCACGATCAATAGCGATTCGCAATGCGTGGGCGGAATATAATGAACCTGTTACTTACTCATCCTGTTTCTTCTCGGAATCCTTTATTCTATAGTAATCCTCAGCATCGATTGTGATTTCAATATGATCCTTTGCGGATTTTAATTGTTCAAGCAAACAACAGACTTCGACGTTCTGACGCGTGGGCAAGAATCATTTATCTGCGTTTCTCATTTACCAGGCATCTACATATGATATGGTCTTCGGAAATTTAGTTTTTACCGAATCCCGCATATGGTATAGATTCGATGAGACAGCGTGCGGCATCCTCAATATCCTCGTAGTCAAGTTCTTCACCCTCACGTTCACAGCATTCAAACTCATCAACAATATTCTCGATAAGCACCATGTCTATAAACAACGGTAACTGTTTAAGCATCTCTTCCGCAATATCTGTTTCCGACCTATAACCCTGCAATTGAAGATCGAAGCATTGCCGCAGCAACTCAAATCGCTTACCCGGATCATTTTCATGCCGCGTCCAGCCTTCATTATGGATCCAAAGATTGGCAAGGTCGAACATATACCAGCAGTTCATGCAGTTGTCAAAGTCGAACACAGTGATGGTACCTGTATCCATGTCAACATGGTAGTTGCCGTCGCTGAAATCAAAGTGAACCATGCCATAGTAGTTTGTATCCTTTGGCAGCGAACGAAATGCATTCAGACGCCCGGCGATAGACTTCTTCAGATCACCATATTCGTCAGAGATCAGACTGTTAAGGTAGGTCATATTATACTTATCAAAATAATCCGTGCGGGGATGAACAGGCGTATATAATTTGGATAGTCTATGGATCGCACCCAAAGCTTTGCCGGTGTTGTAGAAGTATTCACTCAAAGGTGCACCTTCACGATAACGGTAGCCGTTATCCGCAAGAAGCATTCCTTGGGCGTAGGCAAACAGACTGACATACGCCTCTTTTCCATCAGTCTCTATACGCTCCACCAACCTGCCAAGAACGGACGGAATCACATCTGCCACAGGTGCTACGTTTTCAGCCAGGAAGTGTACAAACTCTGTTTCCGCAAGATACTCGTTCTCGTTTCGATCTCCGATGTCAGAGATACGAAGAACAAATCTTTTGATTCCGTCACGACTAACGATAAAGATCCGGTTCCGCCCACCTTCATGACCGGGTACTGTAGTGAATGAACAGTCGGCAAGGTCATAAAGATGTTTCGTTTGTTCGAGTATTTGCTTCAATCGGATACCTCCTGTTTATCCCGATAATTTATGTTCCGGTTTGTCCATGTCAAATGCATCACCTTTGAAACTGCTTTCCAAAGTTGTTTACATAGTATTCATACTCTTCATTCTCAGCAAATATGAATGCATGATAAGCATTTTTCTTTTCCCTGCGAAGCATTGACAGACGATCACCTCCACAGATCACATGAAACCTTCGCTCTTTAAACATAATTATCAGCGGGATTTCTCTAAAATCCACGTCTGCGTCGGCAATTGGATCTTCCTGACTATCATCTATCAGACGCAAAGGAATCCTTACCATTTCCGACAAAAAGTATCTCTCACCGTCAGGCATTTCTACGCCCAATGACTCCAGATAGATACGTACCCATTCTTCTCCCAATCCCGCATTGGAATACTGCCCTGCGGAATTAACCGAGGGAGAATACTCGGGAAGGTTCACCTTCTTTCCGTATACGATCTTTTTGATGGTTTCGGGAGAAAGAAAAAACTCTTCCGCGATCTCCAGGATTGAAGCCCCGGATGAATAACGATTCAGAATCGCTCCGTTTCTCTTATTCAGTTTTTCACGATAACCGGATGCTTCTCCCCAGCCTTCACGCTTACTGCGTTTAGGAATGTAAATTGCTTTTCCTTCCGCATATTTCTGCACTTCTTCAAGAAGGCTTGCGGGGAGAATATCCTTAGCATTTTCATATTGCATACTAAATCGACAGTTTGTTCATTCTGTCTTCAAGTTCATCCATAGATTTTGTAATGGATTCGCAGGACTCCAGATCATCGATGGATGCGTGCCACATCAAAGTATGAAGTCCTTTGAAATACGCCATACAAAGAAAACGCTCTTTAAAGTCCTTTATCTCAATGTTTTTCTTCTTTGCATAAGCGTGGAGTTTCTCGGGGACCAGCAGAT
>JAEEQL010000103.1 GCA_016285265.1 Lachnospiraceae bacterium | reverse complement strand
GTTTTCAGATGCATGGAACAGAAGGATATGAATGCGGATGAAAAAGCAGCCTATATCGTCGAACAGATGCAGGGTCGCTATAAGGATCATTACATAGCCTGGAGTTTCGGTGATATATCCGCTTCATGCAGGGGTGGCAGCGTTTCATGCTCCGTTACGGGAAGCAGCGGATCCATTGCGGGAATATCCGGACTGTGGGATGTGCCGGGTTCGATGTCCGCTACGTCGGAAAGGGAAAGGACGATCCTTCCGGAGGTTTTTGTGATCAGAACATACAGGAAGGCACTGGAGGCCGGAGAATACATTTCATCTTCGCTTGGCGAAGAGTGAGCTTAACAGAGAGGAGTAACAATGATCGTCAGCGAATATGTGAGAGGACTCAGAAACAATTATGTCCGTATCAGGGAACTTTCCCTTCCGGATGAACGCAAGTACCAGTATTGCATCATGAAAAGAGGCGGGATCACGGGGCTTCTTCCCTTTGAGATCAGATATATCGATTCCGATGCATATATGTATTACGACATAACCTCTAAGCAGAATATCAGCACCCTGTATTCGAAAAAGCCGCTGGACCGCGACTGGGTCATATCATTTTTTTCGTCGATGAAAAGGATCCGAAGCGAGGCTGTGAGGTTTCTGCTCGATCCCTCGAATCTGATATGGAACCCGGGAAATGTTTACCGGGACCTTAAGACCGGCAATTTCGGATATCTGTATGTTCCGTATCTTGACGAGGATAACGGGTTTTCCGAGATGGTGGATTTTATCGTGGGGCATGTGGATTATGAGGACGAGGAACTGGTCAGATGTGTATACCTGGTTGCCGAGCAGTACAAATCGGGCGGAGATGCCTATATAGATGAAAAGATATATTCGGACATAGAGGAACTCAAGAACCCGGTATCCGTTCCGGTGAACGCAGAGCGGGCCGGAGAAGGGGAAAATGCGGAAAAGAATGAATCCGGGGCGGACAGAAGCGGAGATATGAAAAAAATCTATTCCTGTTCGGAGGCGATAGGGGATGGGTTCACCGATTTTTGGGAAAGGCCCGTAAAGCTCCGTCCCGAAGAGAAGAAACGTGAGGACACGGCCGCCGGGCGTGAACCGAAAAGCGGAGGGATCATTTCTTTCTTTTCCAGGATACGGAATAAGGACCGGAAGCTCAGGAAGGAATATGAGTTTGAAAGTGAGCCTGAGCCGGTCGTCGCGGAGGAGATCAGGTACAGCGACGCGGAATCTCCCGAAGATGCGGATTCCGAAGGTACGGTCTTCGTCGACCTGTCCGCCGATGACGGGACAAGAAGGCTTAATGCCGAGAACGGGGAATGCCTCCGCGTCCTGAACGGAGAAAGCATCGTGATAGGAAAAAAGGGCGAGGATGCAGACCTTGTCATAGACGAAAAGGAGATAAGCAGGATGCATGCAAGGGTCTTCCTGAAGGATGAGGATTACTATATCGAGGACTTAAACTCGACGAACGGAACTTTCAAGAACGGAGTCAGGCTTAAGCCCTATGAGCAGAAGAAGCTGTCCAAGGGCGATGAGATAAAACTCGCCACCAAAAAGCTGATCTTCACATAACGTGATAATCACCTGAAAAGCCCGTAAAATATGTGCTTGACACGATATATATCATAATATATACTGTAGCCACAAAGGCAGGTGATTATTATGATGACTGCGAAATTATTCGAAAACGGAAGAAGCCAGGCTGTCAGATTACCCAAGGAATTCAGGTTTGAAGGCGATGAAGTCATGATCGGGAAGGTCGGTGACTTCGTAGTACTGTCTCCCAAGGGCGATAAGTGGGATAAGTTTATGAAGGCCCTGAATATGTTTTCGGAAGATGTTTTCGAAGTTGACAGGGAATATCAGGGGGCTCAGGAACGGGAAAGCCTATGAGATATATGCTTGATACGAACACCTTCATATATCTGATCAAATACAGACCCGCAGAGGTTCTGGAGATGATGAAACAGGTCGATACAAGCGACATCTGTATTTCGTCGGTTACTTATTCCGAGGTTTCCTATGCCATTGAAAAGGGAGCCAATGCCGCGAGAAACCGTATCGCGCTGGTATTGCTGCTTTCGAGCATCACCATCCTTCCCTTTGATGACCGTGCGGCCTGTGAATACGGTATGATAAAATCCGAACTTGAGAGATCGGAAATTCCCATCGGTGCCCTGAATACTATGATCGCAGCTCATGCCAGGGCTACGGGGTGCACGCTCGTCACGAACAATATAAGGGAGTTTAAGAGAGTAAGAAATATCAGGATCGAACAATGGATATGATAAGAATGTGACCGGCAGGGGTTTTCCTGTCGGTTTTTCTGTTAATTGTTACGATCTTTCCGATATGATATATTAAATTCCGTAAGGTTTACAGGGAGGCTTCCCGAGAATGTCCGAGAATAAACACTTTGACAAAGCACTATCGGATATGAAGGATAATTTTGCCGGCAGGGCGGGGATCGCCCATCTTGCCGACCTGGGATATCCTGTTCTTAAGATTCAGTCATCCCTGGATTTCCCCTTTCCTCTTGAGAAGATCGGCAGGGTAATGTGGGACCACTTTGTTTCCGATGACACCATCCTTCTCAAAGCGCCGGGCTCCGGTGTGGGTAAGGAGAATGCCACATATATCAGGAAGACCGATGCCTACGGAAGACAGTCCTTTATAAAGGCCGAAAACCGCGGCCGGGAGGAGAAGGAAACCGTCTGGACAAAGACCGTGCTCCGCATAGACCACGATATTTTCCACGTAAAGCCTTCGGATGACGAGAAGATAATAAAGAAGTTCCTTAAAGAGAACTCCCACGGCGGTCCCGACTATGTCAGCCTTGATTTCGGACGGCTCAAACAGAGGAACGGAGCTGAGTGGATGACCCTTCTTTCGCTCCTGAAGGGCGATGAAAGGGATTATGTCAGCGTTATGCCCTGGGAAAACAGCATCACGAGCGTCTATCACCGCATAGATGACCGTATCATAAGGATGCTGGAGATGTTAGAGGGAACAAATATGATGCCCGGAGTTTTTTATTTTGCCTCGGGAGATGTATAATCGAAGAGTCTGAAAGGAGTCTGTATGGTCATACATATTTACTACGGCGGAAGAGGTGTGATCGACGATCCCACGCGCCCTGTCATAGAGAGAATGCAGAAGGTTCTCGAAGAACTCAGGGTCAAGGTCGTCCTTTACAACCTTTACGAATATAAGAATACGATCCCCACTCTGTCACAGACGGTCAAGGATGCGGACGGAATAGTCCTCGCATCGACGGTCGAGTGGTTCGGAATGGGCGGATACATGCTCCAGTTCCTTGACGCCTGCTGGCAGTTCGGCGACAAGTCCAGGATCAGCGAGATCTATATGATGCCCGTTGTCATTGCCAAGACCTACGGCGAAAGACAGGTCATCGCTGACCTTGCCAATGCCTGGGAGACCCTCGGAGGAAAGGTCCTTACCGGAATTTCCGGCTACATCGACAATCCCCTCGATCTCGAGGTTAACAGCGAGTATATCTCCGTCATCGAGTCCTTTGCAGAGAAGCTCTACCGCGGCGTCAACCAGAGGGAGAAAAACCTTCCTTCCAGCAAGAACGTTCTTACCCAGAGAGTCGGGACCCCCAATCCCCTCAATCTGTCCGTACCCGAGGCCGAGCAGCTCTCCGAGTACGTATCCGATGAGAATTATGTCCGCACGCAAAAGGAAGACATTCAGGAGCTTGCGGTCCACTTCAAGGGCATCCTGATGAGTGAGGACGCCGGAAGCGAAGAAGAGTACATCACAGATATAAAGAGAGCATTCAAACCCGCCCAGGGCGTATCGGGAGTGTTTGTGCTTGATATAGAAGAAAAGAAAAAAGACCTTATAATCGAGATCACCGGTCCCAAGATCGACGTCAGATATGACAAAGCCGATACCTGTGACATAAGGATGACCCTCAACAGGAATGTCATGGAGGATATCGTCTCCGGAAGAATGTCATTCCAGAGAGCATTCATGTCGGGAGCGATGGCAGGCATGAAGGGCGAATTCTCGCTCCTCAGCGGTCTTGATAAGGTTCTTGTTTTCACACATTGATACCGGAGGATCATTCATAATGAAAAAAGATGATTGCATTTTCTGCAAACTCGCAAACGGTGACATCCCTACCAATTCGATTTATGAGGATGAAAGATTCAACGTGATTCTCGATAACGGTCCCGCAACCAAGGGCCATGCCCTCATCCTTCCCAAGGACCATGCGGACAACCTCTTCGAGCTTCCCGATGATACCGCTGCGGAGGCAATGAAGCTTGCCAAGAAGCTCGGATGCATGCTCGTCGAAAAGCTCGGGGCACAGGGCCTTAACCTCGTCCAGAATAACGGCGCGGCAGCGGGCCAGACCGTTAACCATTTCCATCTCCACCTCATCCCCAGGTATGAAGGAGACGGCCAGACCATTCTCTGGAAACCCACATCGCCTTCAAGCGAAGAACTAGTCAGTGTAAAGGAAATACTTACGAAATAATGAGAGAAATAGATTCCAAGATCATCACCGAAACCTTATCGGAGATGTGCATTGAGGCCAATCACTACCTCACCCCCGATATGGAAAAGGCTCTGGACAATGCCGAGAAGAATGAGATCTCGCCCCTCGGCAAACAGGTCCTCGGCCAGCTCAAAGAAAACCTCAGGATCGCAGGAAGCGATACCATTCCCATCTGTCAGGATACAGGCATGGCGGTCGTATTTGCCGAAGTCGGACAGGACGTTCATATCACCGGAGGCACCCTCACGGACGCCATCAATGAAGGCGTTCGCAAGGGATATACCGAAGGCTTCTTAAGAAAATCTGTTGTGGGAGATCCCCTGGAGAGAGTCAATACCGGAGACAACACTCCCGCAGTCATCCACTACGACATAGTTCCCGGAGACGGATTAAAACTCACACTTGCACCCAAGGGCTTCGGCAGCGAGAACATGAGCAGGATCTTCATGCTCAAGCCTGCCGAGGGAATCGAAGGTGTCAAAAATGCCGTGCTTACCGCCGTAAATGACGCAGGTCCCAACGCATGCCCTCCCATGGTCGTAGGCGTGGGGATCGGAGGAACCTTCGAAAAGGCTGCGCTCCTTTCCAAGAAGGCGCTCTTACGTCCCGCAGGCGAACATTCCGATATCCCCTACGTAAAGGAACTTGAGGAAGAACTCCTCACCCGCATCAATAAATCAGGCATCGGCCCCGGCGGCCTCGGAGGGAGGATCACCGCAATGGCGGTCAACGTCCTCACCTATCCGACGCACATCGCAGGACTTCCCGTTGCCGTAAACATCTGCTGTCACGTAAACCGTCACAGCGTAAGAAGTCTGTAAGGAGGCATCATGGATAAGAAGATAAGCATGCCTCTGTCAAAAGAGGACGCACTGTCGCTTAACTGCGGCGATTACGTATATCTGACCGGCACCATCTATACTGCCAGAGATGCCGCTCACAAGAGAATGTACGAAGCCCTTCGAAAGGGTGAGGCCCTTCCGATCGATATAAAGGGTCAGACCATCTACTATATGGGTCCTTCTCCCGCAAGAGAAGGCAGGCCCATAGGCAGCGCGGGTCCCACCACCGCAAGCCGTATGGACAAGTACGCACCCGAGCTTCTTGACCTCGGTCTTATCGGAATGATAGGAAAAGGAAAGAGAACACAGGAAGTAAAGGATGCAATGATCCGTAACGGCGCGGTCTACTTTGCCGCCGTAGGCGGTGCGGGAGCACTCCTGAGCAAATGTATCATCTCTTCCGAAGTAGTCGCATATGACGATCTCGGAACCGAAGCAATCAGAAAGCTTGAAGTAAAGGATCTACCCGTTATAGTCGTCATCGACCATACCGGAAAAGACCTGTACATCGAATCACAGAAACAGTACAGGGAAGAAAGTTAAGGAGAGAAACAGTGAAAAACAAGATCTTTAATGCCACATCAAAAAAGATCGTTCTCGCGGTCATCATCCTGTTTGTCGCAGGAATAATCGTGAGCGGTTCTTTTTATACCATCAGAGAGGAAGAGCAGGCAGTCGTGTGCACTTTCGGTTCACCCCAGGCTGTGACCACACCGGGACTGCATTTCAAGATACCCTTTATCCAGACCGTCGATAAGGTTTCTACCACCATCAACGGCTTCAGCATCGGATACAACTCAACCGGAGCCGGCGAGGAAGCAATGATGATCACTTCCGATTACAACTTCCTCCATGTTGACTTTTATGCGGAATACAGAGTCACCGACCCCGTAAAGGCGCTCTATGCTTCCGAGGACCCTGTAGAGATCCTCAAGAATATCGCACAGAACTGCATAAGGACAACGATCGGTTCCTACACCGTGGACAGCGTTCTTACCACCGGCAAGAATGAGATCCAGGCCAACATCAAGCAGATGATAATCGACAAGCTCGAGGTTTACGATATCGGCATCCAGCTCGTCAATATCACCATCCAGGATGCGGAGCCTCCCACCGATGAAGTAAGCATGGCATTCAAAGAGGTTGAGACCGCAAAGCAGGGAAAGGAAACCTCGGTCAACAACGCCAACAAATACAGAAATGAGAAGATCCCCGCAGCAGAGGCTGAAGCCGACAGGATCATCCAGGAAGCCGAAGCCGCAAAGCAGGAGAGGATCAACGAAGCAAACGGACAGGTAGCAAGATTCAACGCCCTCTACGAGGAATATATCAATTATCCCGAGGTTACGAGAAGAAGAATGTTCTACGAGACCATGGAAGATGTTCTTCCCGGACTCAAGGTTGTCATCCAGAGTTCAGACGGAACCACCCAGACGATGCTTCCGCTTGACAGCTTCTTTGAGTATCAGGCAGTTCCCAATACCACAACCACAACCGAAACAGGATTTTGATACAGAGGGATATAAAAATGGCACAATTTGAAAGCTTTGATTCAAACGGCAATCCCAAGAAGGGAAGAACAAAAGCCGCAGATAAAAAAGAAAAAAGATCTTTTAAGGGATGGGTGATCTTCGCAGTCGTGATCTTCGCACTCATCATTGTCAGATCATGCATGATAGTTACATATGAAAACCAGTACAAGCTGGTAAGAAGATTCGGTAAGGTAGAAAGAGTCATATCCACACCCGGCATCTCATTCAAGGTTCCTTTTATCGAGACCGTTGATGTGGTTCCCGATCAGATCCTCATCTACGACCTTCCCGCATCCGACGTTATAACCTCCGATAAGAAGACCATGATCGTCGACAGCTATGTTCTCTGGCGTGTCACCGATCCTCTCAAGTTCGCGCAGACACTGAGCGGATCCGTTACAAATGCCGAGAACCGTATCGACAACATCGTTTACAACGCGACCAAGAACACCATCTCCAACATGACACAGGATGCAGTCATCCTTAGCCGTGACGGAAAGATGACCGTTACCATCGCGGAAGCTGACACAGATGTCGTTTCCAGGGATATAAGCGTTGATGAGGAGACCGCTGTTGTTGAGATAACTTCACTTACCGAAGAGATCATGGCACAGATCAACAGCGTTGAATCACAGTACGGAATCGAGATCATCACCGTTGATGTCAAGAAGCTTGATCTTCCCGATGACAACAAGCAGGCCGTATATACCAGAATGATCTCCGAAAGAGAGAACATCGCTGCACAGTACACCGCAGAAGGTAACGCACAGGCCCAGATCATAATGAACACCACCGACAGGGAGGTTTCCATCACCATCTCCAACGCGCAGGCTCAGGCAGAAGCTATAAGGGCTGAGGGCGAAGCGGAATACATGAGGATACTTTCCGACGCATACTCGGATGAGAGCAAGGCGGATTTCTACTCCTACGTAAGAGCTCTCGATGCACTCAGGGCAAGCATGGCAAACGGTGACGACACAATCATTCTTTCCGAAGATTCACCCATTGCTGGAATCTTCTACGGAAAATACTGATAGATAAATTTTCAGGTTAAATGAGACACTAAAGAACCGGTCAGGTTCGGAATTTAAATCCGACAGACCGGTTCTTTTTTACTGTAATTCGTACGAGATTTACGGCAATTCTCCGATATGCAAAGGCCTTTAATAGCGATATAATGTAATCGGAGAGCAGTAGTTGTCAAAGAAAATATAAATAGGACAGTTCCCGGGAATGCACGCTCCCGGGTCAGTTAACCTATGCATACACTTTCTTTTCCCGGAGAAGGGATTGAACCATTTAATTCCGGCAATGCCGGGGAAAGAAGGTAAAATGGAAAAAGTTGATGAAGTCCGTTTCTCAAGGGAAGCTCGAAACTTTTTGAAAAATGCTGACCCCAAATTGAGAAACCAAATTAAAGAGGGAATCGAGGGCATCAAAATAATACCGTCAAAGGGCGATATAAAGCCTATGCGTGGATATGATGATGGTCGGATGAGGCTTCGCATCGGAAAATATCGTGTTATTTACAGATATGAGAGAAACACTCTTTTAGTCTTATTTATCATCGATATAGGATCACGCGGAGACATATATAAGTAAGGAGGTGTTAAGAATGTCAATACTTACTTCGCAAACCATTGATTTAGTTAAAATGCTGCCGGAAGAAGAACTTGTAACTGTGAATGCTTTGTTAAAGCTGTTAGTCCGCACATGGGACGAAGACTTCACAAAGGTAACACCTTCCGAAAAGACAAAGCTGGATAAAATAGATAAGGAAATGGAAGAAGGCGTTTATTTTTCCGAAGAAGAAGTTTTCTCTGAGAAATAAAAGATTGCTTTATTCAATATCTATAATTTTTGAATCGATTTATCAGAGCCGTCCTTATAGGATGGCTCTTTTATAATTGGTGTTGACAAAGCGGGCGTTTAGTGGCTACAATATGTCTTGCGTCTTCGGACGTATATATTGACTACCGGTTCTAAATTGGTAGAGGCATTCGGGCCTAAGGAGAAGTACTCAAGAGGCCG
>JAEEQL010000102.1 GCA_016285265.1 Lachnospiraceae bacterium | reverse complement strand
AAGGCAGCAAAGCCTGTGGCAAAGGCACCCGCTAAGAAGACTGCAAAGCCTGCAGCAAAGGCAGCACCTAAGAAGAGCGCAAAGCCCGCAACAAAAGCAGCACCTAAGAAGGCAGCAAAGCCCGCAGCAAAGGCAGCACCTAAGAAGAGCGCAAAGCCCGCAGCAAAGGCAGCACCTAAGAAGGCAGCAAAGCCTGTGGCAAAGGCACCCGCTAAGAAGACTGCAAAGCCCGTAGCAAAGGCACCCGCTAAGAAGACTGCAAAGCCTGCAGCAAAGGCAGCACCTAAGAAGAGCGCAAAGCCCGCAGCAAAGGCACCTGCTAAGAAGGCAGCAAAGCCCGCAGCAAAGGCAGCACAGGGGAAGGCCGCAAAGCCTGCACCTAAGAAGGCTGATGCAAAGAATGTAAAGACCAAGCCCGCACCTAAGAAGGCTGATGCAAAGAATGTAAATACCAAGCCCGCACCCAAGGCAGAGCCCAAGAGCAAAGCTAAGGACAAGTCAAAAGCAGAACCCAAGTCAAAGGCAGAACCCAAGGCAAAGAGTAAGGCTGTTCCCGAAACCAAGCCTGCAAAGGGCAAGGATAAGAATAAGGGCAAGCAGGCTGTTGAAGAGCCCATAGTTATTAATGATTCCGAAGAGATGTCCTTCGACGATAAGGTCCAGGAGATCACTGCGGCTTTAGTTAAGCATTGCAAAAAGAACAAGGGACTTGATTACGACAAGATCAATGATGCCGTAACCAAGGTTACCGATGATGATGAGCTTATTGACAGGATGGTTGATAAGGTTATTGAGAATCTTTCAGCCAAGGGAATAATCATTCTTTTCCCCGATGACGGCCCCGGCGGATCGGATCTTCCTCCCGATGAGTTTGAGCTTGACGGACCCAGCCCCGAGGATCTTGTTGATGCCGATGAGGATGCCGTAGACAGGATCGATATCGATGCTCTTGTCGAAGGCGTAAGCATTGAGGATCCCGTCCGTATGTATCTCAAGGAGATCGGTAAGGTTCCCCTTCTTACCGCAGAGGAAGAGATCAAGCTTGCAAAGAGAATGGAAAAGGGAGACGAGGAAGCCAAGAATGCTCTTGCAGAGGCTAATCTCAGACTCGTTGTTTCCATCGCAAAGAGATATGTCGGAAGAGGAATGCTCTTCCTTGACCTGATCCAGGAAGGTAACCTCGGACTCATCAAGGCTGTTGAAAAGTTCGATTACCGCAAGGGATATAAATTCTCGACATATGCAACATGGTGGATCAGACAGGCGATCACCAGAGCAATTGCCGACCAGGCACGTACCATCCGTATCCCCGTTCACATGGTTGAGACCATTAACAAGCTCATCCGTGTAAGCCGCCAGCTCCTCCAGACTCTCGGAAGAGAGCCCAGCCCCGAGGAGATCGCAGCTGAGATGAACATTCCCGAGGAGAAGGTACGTGAGATCCTCAAGATCTCCCAGGAGCCTGTATCGCTCGAGACTCCCATCGGTGAAGAGGAAGATTCACATCTCGGAGATTTCATCGAGGACGACAATGTTCCCGCACCCGCAGAGGCAGCAACACAGATGCTTCTCAGAGAGCAGCTCGACAAGGTTCTCGATTCACTTACCGACAGGGAAAAGAAAGTACTCAGACTCCGTTTCGGTCTCGATGACGGAAGACAGCGTACTCTCGAAGAGGTCGGAAAGGAATTCAACGTAACCCGTGAGAGGATCAGACAGATCGAGGCGAAGGCTCTCCGTAAGCTCCGTCATCCCAGCCGCTCAAAGCAGCTCAAGGATTATCTGGAGGATACATGAGGCTCTCTGACAGATTAGAGAACATACTTGAACTTGTCCCGAAAGGACTTGCATGCGCCGATATCGGCTGCGATCACGGTTTCATGGCTATCGAACTGGTATCGAGAGGAATCTCTCCCAAAGTGATCGCCTCAGACCTTCGCACGGGTCCTCTTGAAAGAGCAAGGGAAAATGTTGAAAAAGCAGGTCTTTCGGATAAGATCAGTCTCATCATCTCAGACGGGTTCTCGGCAATTGAGCCCGGAAGCGTTAAGACCGCGGTAATAGCCGGAATGGGCGGAATGCTTATCAGGGATATTCTGATAAACGGTATGGACTGCATAAAGCAGATGGACGAATTCATAGTCCAGCCGCAGTCGAACATTCCGGAGTTCAGGAATTTTCTGAGACGAAACGGTTTTGAGATAAAGTGCAATAATGTTCTCATCGATGCCGGAAAGTATTATTTTCCGATGAGGATAAGATTTACCGGCAAACCTGATGAGAATGCAGACCCTTCGATAACTACCGAAGACAGATACGGTACGGATCTTATCGAAGAGGACAGAGGACTTTCCGCATATCTCGATGCGGAGATGAGTTCCTATGAAAGGATACTTGAGAAACTGATCTCCGAAAGCGGAGAACATAATGAGCGTACGGAAGAGATAAGAGAACTGATGGAGCTTAACCGCAATATCAGATCTTGCATCAGTAAAGAATGAGAGGGAATCTATGTACACACTTATCATTAACGGTGAAAAAAAGGAATATGCTCCCGATGCCACATGGGAAGATGTGGCCAAGGATTACCAGAAGGATTTTGATTCGCCCATCGCAGCGATCAGTCTTGACGGCAAGATAAGAGAGCTTTTCAAGAAGGTTACCAGAAGCGGTGAAGTAAAGTTCTTCACTCTTAAGGATAATGTCGGACATCTTACATATGTAAGGAGTGCTACGATGCTCCTTATGAAATCCATCTGGGATCTTTTCGGTGAAGAGACAGCGAACAAGTGCAGGGCTGATTTTACCGTTAAGAGAGGACTGTTCATCAATACGGAGGGACTTATCGACAGTACCGATGAGAATGCGGAGAAGATCAAGAAGCGCATGCTCGAGATCGTTGAAGCGGGTACTCCTTATATGAAGAGATCCTACCCCATCGATGACGCACTCGATATCTTCTCCAAGAGAGGCATGGAGGATAAGGTCAAGCTCTTCAAGTACAGAAGAACTTCCAATGTAAATATCTATGAGATGGACGGATACAGGGATTATTACTACGGATACATGCTTCCCAATGCATCCTATGTAAAGTATTTCGATCTCATCAAGTATGACGGCGGATTCATGCTCATACTTCCCGAGAAGAGTGCACCCACGGTTGTTCCCAAATATGAAGAGAGCAGAATGCTCTTTGATACATTCCAGCGTTCACATAAGTGGTGTGAATATGTCGGAATCGAAAATGTCGGCGACCTTAACGAGAGGATCTGCTCCGGAAGCATGGAGGATCTCATCCTTGTCCAGGAAGCCGAGCAGGAAAGAAGAATCGCAGAGATTGCCGCAGAGATCGCATCCAGGAAGGGCGTTAAGTTCGTAATGATCGCGGGACCTTCATCCTCCGGAAAGACGAGCTTCTCACACAGGCTTTCGATCCAGCTCAGAACATTCGGATTAAAGCCCCACGCTATCGGACTTGATGATTATTTCGTAAACCGCGAGGATACTCCGAGGGACGAAAACGGCGATTACAATTTCGAGTGCATCGAAGCTATCGATACCAAGGGCTTCAACGATGACATGCTCAAGCTTCTCGCCGGCGAAAGAGTCGAGCTTCCGACATTCAATTTCAAGATCGGACAGAGGGAATATCACGGCAATTACATGCAGCTTGAAAAAGACGACATTCTCGTAATCGAGGGAATCCACGGACTCAATCCCAAGATGAGCTACGCGCTTCCCGATGACAGTAAGTTCAAGATCTATATCTCGGCACTTACTTCCATCAATATCGATGAGCACAACAGGATCCCCACCACTGATGCGAGACTCTTAAGACGTCTTGTAAGAGATGCCCGCACCAGAGGATCGGATGCAAAGAGAACTCTTTCCATGTGGCATTCCGTAAGAAGGGGAGAAGAGGAGAACATCTTCCCGTTCCAGGAAGAAGCCGATGTGATGTTCAACTCTGCACAGGTATACGAACTTGCACTTTTAAAGCAGTTCGCGGAGCCGCTCCTTTTCAGCATCGACAAGGACGATCCCACATACTACGAAGCGAAGAGACTGCTGAAATTCCTTGACTATTTCCTTTCTCTTCCCAGCGAATTCCTTCCCAACAACTCCATCTGCAGGGAGTTCGTAGGCGGATCTTGTTTCAACGTGTAAAAAACAGGGGCAAAATGCAGCAATGCGATGAAGTAATCCGTTTTTTCCTATTTGACAGCAGTTGTATAATTGATTTTGAGCGAAACGGACGATCGCGGGAGCTTATGCTCGTGAGGAAAGTCCGGGCTCCGCAGGGCAGGATGCCGGATAACGTCCGGCGGAGGAAACTCCCGGGCCAGTGCAACAGAAAATAACCGCCTGCTTCAGGCAGGTAAGGGTGAAAAGGCGGTGTAAGAGACCACCATTCGCATGGTAACATGCGAAGTCGTGTAAACCCCATCCGGAGCAAGACCAAACAGAAAGGTTAAGGGCTGCCCGCCCGTCTTTCAGGTAGGTCGCTTGATGCGTGCGGCAACGTACGTACTAGATAGATGATCGTCCCGAAGCTTTTGCTTTAAGACAGAACCCGGCTTACAGTTTCGCTTAAAAACAAATTAATTCCGCATGATCCGGGATATGCATTCCCGGGATCATTGCGGGTTTTATGATTTTTCGGAGGTATATGTCATGACCAGAATCGACGTTGTCAGCGGCTTCTTAGGCGCAGGCAAGACCACACTTATCAAAAAACTTCTCAAGGATGCCGTGGATGCGACCAAGACCGTTCTTATCGAAAATGAATTCGGTGAGATCGGAATAGACGGCGGATTCCTTGAAGAGTCGGGAATCGAGATCAAAGAGATGAGCCAGGGATGCATATGCTGTTCGCTTGTCGGAGATTTCGGAACATCTCTTAAGGAAGTTATAAATACTTATTCTCCCGAGAGGATACTTATCGAGCCCTCCGGCGTGGGAAAGCTTTCGGATGTTCTCAAGGCCATCGAGAGAGTTGCGGGAGAACTTGATGTCAAGATCAATTCAGCTGTTGCGGTTGTCGATGCATCCAAGGCCAGGATGTATTCCAAGAACTTCGGTGAGTTCTTCGTCAACCAGATCGAGTATGCGGGAACCGTTATCTTAAGCCGTACCGATACCGCATCCGCAGAGAAGATCGCGGAAGCCGTAGCAATAGTAAAGGAGCACAATCCCAAGGCTACAGTCATCACCACTCCTCTCGATCAGCTTGATGCAAAGGCTGTTCTCGATGCGATCGAGGGAAATGACAGCATTGACTCACTTCTTGCCGAGATGATGGAGAAAGCCAAGGAGGCTCCCGAACATCATCATCACCACCATCACGATCATGATGATCATGATGAAGAGTGCTGTTGCCACCACCATCATGACGATGATGACGATGACGACGATCACGAGTGCTGCCACCACCATCATGACGATGATGACGATGACGACGATCACGAGTGCTGCCACCACCATCATGATGATGATGACGATGACGACGATCACGAGTGTTGCCATCACCATCACGACGATGATGACGACGATCACGAGTGTTGCCATCACCACCATCACGACGATGATGATCATGAGCATCATCACCACCATCATCACGGACATGACGCAGATGAGATCTTTACCAGCTGGGGAATCGAATCTCCCGTCAAGTTCACCCAGGAGCGTATAGAGTCCATCCTTAAGGCTCTTGATTCCGGTGAATACGGAATCATTCTCAGGGCTAAGGGTATGGTTCCCGCTGAGGACGGAACCTGGATCTACTATGATTATGTTCCCGAAGAGACAAATGTAAGATCCGGAAAGCCTCAGGTAACCGGCAAGATCTGCGTCATCGGTTCCGAACTTAAAGAAGATAAACTGAAAGAGCTTTTTGCTTAAGGAGTTTCAAATGTTTGCAGGAAAACCCAAACAGGTTTATATCATCAACGGATTTCTTGAAGCGGGCAAGACCGAGTTTATCAAGTTCACACTCGGACAGGATTATTTCCGTATAAAGGGAAACACACTTCTCATTCTCTGCGAAGAGGGAGAGGAAGAGTATTCGGCCGAGCTTATGAAGAAGTCGAATACGGATATGATCCTTATCGAAGATGAGGAACAGATGAATCCCATGCAGCTTGCCGCGATCGAGAAGACTTACAAGCCCGACCGCATAATAATCGAGTGGAACGGCATGTGGAATTTCAAGGATTTCAGGATGCCGGATAACTGGAAGCTTGCACAGCAGATAACAATTATCGACGCTTCCACATTCCCCGTGTATTACACCAATATGAAATCGCTTCTTGCGGAGCAGATTCGCAATTCCGAGATGATCGTATTCAACAGATGCGATAATGTCAGGAACGATCTTCCCGCATACAGGAGAAATATCAAAGCGGTCAATCAGAGCGCCGATATCGTCTTCGAGGATGCAAACGGTGAGATCAATGAGATTTTTGAGGAAGACCTTCCCTACGACCTCAAGTCAGATGAGCTTGTTCTCGACACCAATGCATACGGGATCTTTTATCTCGATGCGATGGATCATCTTGAAAGATATGACGGAAAGAAGATCGTATTCCAGGCGCTGTGCATGACGCCTCCGGATTTTCCGAAAGGGTATTTCATCCCCGGAAGAATGGCAATGACATGCTGTGCACAGGATATGGCATTCCTCGGATACGCCTGCAAATACGGTGAGGGTCAGGAACCTGTAAAGGATAAGGACTGGGTTGTGGTCACTGCCACGGTGAAAAAAGAATTCTTCCCTGAATACGGCGGAGAAGGGCCTGTCCTGTATGCAGAGAAGATAGAGAAATCACGCGAGCCCAAAGATGCTGTTGTATCGTTCACAGCATAAAGAGTAAAGATCTGCTGCCTGACTTAAATGTCAGGCAGTAAATTTATAAGAGGAAAAGAAATGGGTAAGTATCTGTATGCGGAATGGATCTTTATATTCTGTATCTATTCCGTGATAGGCTTCATCTGGGAAACCGTATATTGTTCGATAAGAGAAAGAAAACTCGTCAACAGAGGTTTCATGAAAGGTCCCTTCCTTCCAATCTACGGAAGCGGAGTATGCGTTATGCTTGTTGCGGCGGCACCTTTTGAGGGAAATGTCCTTCTGGAGTGTCTCTCGGGAATGATCTGCGCTACCGTTCTCGAATATGTTACCGGCGAACTCATGCAGCATCTGTTCAAGGTCAGATACTGGGATTATTCGCAGGAAAAGTTTAACCTGAACGGGCACATCTGCCTCGGCGCATCGCTCGGATGGTTTGCGGCAACCTTTGTCGTAAACAGGATCCTTCAAAAGCCCGTTACCGCTCTTATGAAAATGTTCACCATAACCCAGCTGACCGTGACCGATGCGGTCGTGATGGGTATTGCCGTGATCGACTTCATCATCTCGTTCAAGGCCGCTATGGATCTTCGTGCGATACTTGTAAAGATGGAAGAGGCACGTCACGAAATGCAGCTTATGCAGAAGCGTCTTGATGTGATCATTGCCTTAATGGCTGAAGATGCCGAAGATAAGGTTGATGCGTTTACCGATTCGGTAAAGGAAAACATCGGGGACTTTACGGATACCGTTACTGCCAAGTATTCCGAGTTTACGGGAAGTATGGGCGAACATTTCGACAGGTTCGGATCCGGTGTCAGCCGCAGGCTTGAGTATATCCGTAAGACTGCCGGTGAAGTGTCCGATAAACTCACTCCCGATTCTGTTAAGGATATCATGGCAGAGATCAAGGCTCTCGGAGAAAAGTACACTTCAGTCATAAAGGAGCATGCTTCCTTTACCACGCTTAAGGGATCTGTCAAGAAGTTCTTCATCGGAAATATCATCCGCTCGAATCCTTCGATCATTTCGGATGATTACTACGAAGCTCTCGAAGAACTGAAGAACGCATCAAAGAAGAAGTAACGGAAGAATATAAAAACAGCGTGATCCGTTACGCTGATACAAAAAACTGCCGCATATCATATGCGGCAGTTTTGCTTTATCCGGTTATTTCAGAACTTATCTTTCTGTGAGAACTTCTCTTCGCAGTACTTGCATCTGTAGATTTCCTTTTCTTCATCCGCAAGAAAGAAGATGTGTGGAAGCTCCTGCTCGATGGAAGTGATGCATCTGGGATTTCTGCATTTGATGACATTCTTTACTTCCTTGGGAAGCTTGAGACTTCTTTTCTCTATTATCTCACCGGCCTTGATGACATTTATGGTGATGTTGTGATCGATAAAAGCGAGAACGTCGAGATCGAGAGTATCGATATCACATTCAACCTTCAGAATATCTTTCTTTCCCATTATCTTGGAACGGGCATTCTTGATTATCGCAACCGTGCAATCCATCTTGTCGAGCCCGAGATGCTCGTAAATGCTCATTGATTTGCCGGCCTGTATATGGTCAAGGACAAAGCCTTCTTCAATCTTTCCTACGTTAAGCATTAAAACTTACCTCCGTTTTTTATGCCTTGATTCCTAAAAGTGTCATGATGAGAGCCATTCTTACGTACATTCCGTATTTGACCTGCTTGAAGTAGCATGCTCTCGGATCTTCGTCGACCTCCACCGATATCTCGTTTACCCTGGGAAGGGGATGGAGTACGAGCATATCCTTTCCGGCAAGGCTCATCTTATCCTTGGTAAGGATGTAGAAATCCTTCAGTCTTACGTAGTCCTCTTCGTTGAAGAATCTTTCCTTCTGCACCCTTGTCATGTAGAGCATATCGAGATCTGCGATGACATCCTCGAGTTTTATCACCTCGGTGTAAGGAATGTTCATATCATTCAACATCTCGGTGATGTAATCCGGAACCTTGAGCTCGGGAGGCGAGATGAAGACGAAGCTTATACCCTCGTATCTGACAAGTGCATTGATGAGCGAGTGTACGGTGCGTCCGAACTTAAGGTCTCCGCAGAGTCCGATCTTAAATCCGCCGAGCTTTCCGTGCATGCTCCTTATCGTCATCAGATCCGCAAGAGTCTGCGTGGGATGCTGGTGTCCGCC
>JAEEQL010000101.1 GCA_016285265.1 Lachnospiraceae bacterium | reverse complement strand
TGCGGCACATGGACGGTCTGCTTAGTGCTGCTTGGTTCCCCACCTGACACGGTTCACAGTGTCGCACTGCGCAGGACCGGATGATGAGCTGCTGTCTGCACGCAACGAAACTATATTATAGATTATTGTGGTTTTAGTCAAGAGTCATGGTCCGTCCGGAAGCCACTGTATTGCTTTCAAAGTCGCTTTCGCTTCCTTTCAGACGCAGCGGTACGCTCGCTTTTGCTCGCCGCTAAGCTCGGAAATACGTCTCGCTAAGCGCCGGCGTCTTCTAGGACTTTGAAAGCAAATACAGCTGTCTTCCGGCCTATATGCATTGTATTTACTTGATATAAAAGGGAATAAATTATAATATTGTAGCAGTGTGTTGCTACAAATATATGAAGAGGTAAGAATTATGCTTGTACAGAAATATATAGATATGCTCGGTGCCAAGTCGGTCATAAGGGATCTTGCGGGAAAGGCAGCGGAAAGAGGTAAGGAGATAGGATATGAGAATGTTTTCGATTACAGTCTCGGCAATCCTTCGGTACCCGCGCCTGCAGCGTATAACGAGTCTCTTGTAAGACTGATTGGGGAGCTTGATTCAAGGTCGCTTCACGGATATTCCCCGAACCCCGGACTTCCCGAGGCAAGGGATGCGGTTGCCGCTTCGCTTGAGCGCAGGTTCGGCATACCTTATAAGAGAGAGCATATCTTTATGACAAGTGCAGCGGCTTCCGCACTTGCACATGCATTCAGACTTGTCACCGAACCCGGCGATGAGATCATTACCTTTGCTCCTTTCTTTCCCGAGTACCGTCCCTATGTTGAGATGACCGGAGCGGTTCTTAAGATTGTCAGCCCCGATACCGCCTCGTTCCAGATCAACTTCGAAGAGTTCGAGAGCATGATAAATGAGAAGACCATGGCGATTCTCATCAATACTCCCAACAATCCTTCGGGCGTTGTTTATTCGGAGGATACGGTCCGTAAGCTTTCCGATATCCTAAGGAAAGCACAGGAAAAGCTCGGACATCCCATCTATATCATTTCCGATGAGCCTTACAGGGAGATCGTATTTGACGGAAAAGCGGCACCCTGCATTTCCAGGTTCTATGACAATACCATCATGTGCTATTCATTCTCCAAGTCACTTTCGCTTCCCGGAGACAGAATAGGATACATGGCTGTTAATCCCGCCGCCGAAGGAGCCGATCTTATGGTCAATATGGCGGTCCAGATCTCCAGGGGCATCGGACACAACTGTCCCACATCCCTTATGCAGAGAGCGGTCGCCGAGAACATCGATCTTACCGCGGATCTTTCCGTATACGAGACCAATATGAATCTCATCTATGACAAGCTCATCGAACTCGGCTTTACCGTAGTGCGTCCCGGCGGAACCTTCTATATCTTCCCCAAGGCACTTGAAGAGGATTCGATCGCATTTTCACAGAAGGCGCTGAAGTATGACCTTGTCCTTGTTCCCGGTGACAGCTTCGGCGCACCCGGATATTTCAGGATGGCATATTGCATCGATACCGAAAAAGTAAAGAGATCCCTTCCCGTACTCGAGAAGTTCGTAAAGGAAGAATACGGTATCTGAAAAGGAGAACGCGATGTACAAGGCCGGACTTGTTCTTGAAGGCGGTGGAATGAAGGGCATCTTCACTGCCGGAGTCCTCGATCTTCTCATGGACAAAAACATAATGTTTTCCGATATCTACGGAGTATCCGCGGGAGCATGCCACATGACCAGTTATATCTCCGGTCAGAGAGGCAGGGCTTTCGATATCAGTATCGATTACCTCGATACCAGATGGTACTGCGGCATTCCTTCACTTCTTTTTACCGGAAATCTTTTTAATACCGATATAGCATACGGTCTTATTCCGAACGACCTCAATCCCTTCGATCATGATGCATATGAAAGATACGAAGGAAACGCGTATTCAGTGGTTACCGATGTCGAGACCGGAGAGCCCGCGTATCTCCGCATGAAGTCCTGCAGGGGCAGGAACATGGATAAGCTGCGTGCATCGGCCTCCCTTCCTCTTGTCGCACGCATGGTCGAGGTGAACGGAAGGAAATATCTGGACGGCGGACTCAGCGATGCCATCCCCCTCGAAAGATCCATAATGAGCGGCAATTCCAAAAATCTCGTTATCCTCACCAAGGAAGTCGGATATGTAAGGACTCCGATATCCGAGCGTGAGCTTGCGCTCCTCAAGATCAGATATGCTTCCTATCCCCATATCTGGAAGCTTATGAGAAACCGTGACATCAGATACAATAAGCAGCTTGCTTTTGTGGAACGTATGGAAAAGGAAGGAAAGGCATTCGTCCTGCGTCCCGATCACAAGAGCGATACAAAGCGGATCGACAAGGATCCCGAGCATCTTAAGCAGCTGTACAAAGAAGGCTATGATACAGCCCTCAAAAACTACGACCGTCTGATGGAATATCTCGGGTCGCAATCGTGACACGTGTGTCATAAATGCCCCGAGATAAATTGCGGAACATCATGTCCCGCACTCCCCAAAAAGTGCGAATTTTTCTTTAAATATCGGCATTTTGCGTTGACAAAAACCATTTGTTATATTAAACTCGGTCTTACGGGGAAAGAATCCTCTGAGGAGTTATGAATTTTTTTATGTAGGTTAGAAGGGAGAAACATTATGGCAGTCGAAAAGAAGTCTATCGCTAAGACTGAAGCAGTTAAGGCTGAAGCTCCTGCAAAGGCAGCAGCTAAGAAGCCCGCAGCAAAGAAAACCGCAGCTAAAAAGCCCGCAGCAGCTAAGAAGCCTGCAGCAGCAAAGAAGCCCGCGGCAGCCAAGAAGGATGTCAAGGCAAAGGTTGTTCTTCAGCTTGGTGAGAGAGAATATACCGAAGCAGCTCTTGTAAAGATCGCTCAGGACGTATGGAAGTACGATCTCGGCAAGGATCCTGCAGAGCTTAAGAAGGTTGAGCTCTATATCAAGCCCGAAGAGAACAAGGTTTACTATGTTATGAACGACGAGAGCGGAGACTTCAATATCTGACAGATAAATGCATATGCCCAGACCGTTCCGGTTATCCGGAGCGGTCTTTTTTTGCATTTCAGGTCATTGCACGGCGATCCCGGAAAAGTATGTTCTTAATATATATTTCATAAATGATGTGTTGACACATCGGATACATAGTGATAATTTAATTCTTGTAGATGTTAGCACTCTAATTAATTGAGTGCTAACAATTGGAGAAAGGGGTATGGGTATGGAAATGGATGAAAGAAAAGCCACTATATTGCAGGCCATCATCCGCAATTATCTTGAGACCGGAGAACCGGTCGGCAGCAGAACCATATCCAAATACACAGATCTCAACCTGAGCTCCGCTACCATCAGAAATGAAATGGCGGACCTTGAAGAGATGGGATATATCATCCAGCCCCATACGTCCGCGGGACGTATTCCTTCCGACAAGGGATACAGGTTCTACGTGGACACCATGATGGAAGCCAAGGACAGGGAGATATCCGAGATGAAGAAGGTCCTGATGGAGCGTCAGGACAAGCTCGAGGATATGCTCAAGGGCGTGGTAAAGCTCCTTGCCAGGGATACGCAGTATGCATCCCTTATCACGGCTCCCAGCATAAGTATGAACAAGCTCAAGTTCGTACAGCTTTCGAGGATCGATGACGAACATCTTCTGGCTGTTATCGTTAAGGAAGGAAATGTCATCAGGAACAAGGTCATCGAAACTATTGAACCTCTCAGCGAGGAAACGATACTCAAGTTAAACCTTATGCTCAACACGCAGCTTTCCGGAATGAGCATGGATGAGATCTCACTGAGCATGATCACGGGACTCAAGGTTCAGGCAGGAAGCCATTCCGAGGTCATCGCGGATGTGATCGATGCGGTAGCCGAGGCAATATCCGCAGAGGAAGATCTCAAGGTTTACACGAGCGGCACCAACAATATTCTCAAGTATCCCGAGCTTTCGGATAATTCCGAGAAGGCCGGACACCTGATCAACACCTTTGAGGAAAAGGAAGGACTCGAGGAACTGATGAGCACCGAGCTTTCCGGGGAAGGCGGCACGGGCATCCAGGTTTACATCGGAAGCGAGAACAAGGTCGAAGGAATGGAAGACTGCAGTGTCGTCACGGCCACATATGAGCTCGGCGGCGGCATGAAGGGAACGATCGGAATAGTCGGACCCAAGAGAATGGATTATGACAAGGTTGTCGGAACGCTGAAGTCACTTAAGAGCGGACTCGACGATCTTTACAAAAAAGACAATTAGAAAGGATCGTTTACGAAATGAGCGAAGAAACTACGGACAAGGTAGTAAATAAGGATACGGGCGAAACCGTAACGGAAGAAACTCCGGACGTCGAAGAAACCGTTAATGCGGAATCTGCCGAAGCCGCTCCCGAAGAAAAAGAAGCGGATACCGCGGAAGAAACCGAAAGAAGCGGGGAAGAAGCCCCGGAAGACAATTCCAGGAAATCCCGCGCCGAGAAAAAGGCCGAGAAGAAAGCCCAGAAGACCGATAAGGAAAAGGAAGCCCTGAAAGCTAAGGTCGAAGAGCTTGAAGATAAGACCAAGAGGCAGCTTGCGGAGTTCGAGAATTTCAGGAACCGTTCCGAAAAAGAAAAAGCGCAGTCCTTTGACAGAGGCGCAGCTTCCGTTCTCGAGAAACTCCTTCCGGTCGTGGACAACTTCGAAAGAGGCTTTGCCGCGGTAGAGGAAGAGGACAGGGACGACGCATTCGTAGTAGGAATGGACAAGATATACAAGCAGCTCATGGATGAGCTCGACAAGATGGGAGTAAAGCCCATCGAAGCGGTCGGCAAGGAATTCGATCCCGCTTTCCACAACGCGGTGATGCAGACCGAAAGCGATGAGTATGAGTCGGGATACGTCGCTCAGGAACTTTTAAAAGGCTACACATATCACGATACCGTATTAAGACACAGCATGGTGTCGGTGGTTCAGTAAGTAAATGAGGCACGGCGAAAGCAAGCTTTCGCTAACTTGAATAAATGCCGCTGAAGCGGCAGAACGGAGGAATTAATACTATGAGCAAGATAATCGGAATCGACTTAGGAACAACAAACAGCTGCGTATCCGTAATGGAAGGCGGAAAGCCCACCGTTATCGCTAACGCAGAAGGTGCAAGAACTACCCCCTCGATCGTTGCATTCACCAAGAACGGTGAGAGACTTGTAGGTGAGCCTGCAAAGCGTCAGGCAGTCACCAATGCGGAAAACACCATTTCTTCCATCAAGAGAGATATGGGTACCGACAGAGGCCGCAACATCGACGGCAAGAAGTATTCACCTCAGCAGATCTCTGCAATGATCCTTCAGAAGCTTAAGGATGATGCTGAAGGTTATCTCGGTGAGAAGGTTACCGAAGCAGTCATCACCGTACCCGCATACTTCAATGACGCACAGCGTCAGGCAACCAAGGATGCAGGTAAGATCGCAGGCCTTGATGTAAAGCGTATCATCAACGAGCCCACCGCAGCAGCTCTTGCATACGGACTTGACAATGAGAAAGAGCAGAAGATCATGGTATACGACCTCGGCGGCGGTACCTTCGATGTATCCATAATCGACATCGGCGACGGCGTCATCGAAGTTCTTGCAACCAACGGTGATACCCACCTCGGCGGCGATGATTTCGATAACAAGATCATCGACTGGATGCTTGCGGAGTTCAAGAAGGCTGAAGGCGTAGATCTTTCCGGCGACAAGATGGCAATGCAGAGACTCAAGGAAGCCGCAGAGAAGGCTAAGAAAGAGCTCTCAAGTGCAATGACCACCAACATCAACCTTCCTTTCATCACCGCAACAAGCGAAGGTCCCAAGCACTTTGATATGAATCTTACAAGAGCACAGTTCGACGAGCTCACCAGAGATCTTGTTGAAAGAACCGCAGTTCCCGTACAGAACGCGATGAAGGACGCAGGACTTACCAATGCGGATCTCGGACAGGTTCTCCTCGTAGGAGGATCAACCCGTATTCCCGCAGTTCAGGATAAGGTAAGACAGCTCACCGGCAAAGAGCCTTCCAAGAGCCTTAACCCCGATGAGTGCGTAGCTATCGGTGCTTCCATCCAGGGCGGTAAGCTCGCAGGCGATGCAGGTGCGGGTGACATCCTTCTCCTCGACGTAACTCCTCTTACCCTTTCGATCGAGACCATGGGAGGAATCGCTACCCACCTCATCGAGAGAAACACCACCATCCCTACCAAGAAGAGCCAGGTATTCTCAACCGCAGCAGATAACCAGACCGCAGTTGATATCAACGTAGTACAGGGTGAGAGACAGTTCGCACGTGACAACAAGTCACTCGGACAGTTCAGACTCGACGGAATCGCTCCCGCTCCCAGAGGAGTACCTCAGATCGAGGTTACCTTCGATATCGATGCAAACGGTATCGTTAACGTTTCCGCTAAGGATCTCGGAACCGGCAAGGAGCAGCACATTACCATCACCGCAGGCTCCAACATGTCCGACTCCGATATCGAGAAGGCTATCAAAGAGGCTCAGGAATTCGAGGCTCAGGACAAGAAGAGAAAGGAAAACGTTGAGACCATCAACGAAGCAGATTCCTTCGTATTCCAGACCGAGAAGGCACTTAACGAAGTAGGTGATAAGGTTCCCGAAAGCGACAAGGCAGAAGTACAGGCTAACCTCGACAAGGTCAAGGAGCTTGTAGCCAAGGTCAAGGGCAACGAAGCAAGCGCAAGCGATTCAGATATCGATGAGCTCAAGGCTGCCAAGGAGAAACTCATGAGCTCCGCTCAGAGCGTATTCACCAAGATGTATGAGGCAGCAGGCGCAGCAGCAGGTGCCGGCGCAGGACAGGCAGGTCCCGATATGGGCGGTTTCTCAGGCGGCGCAGCAGACCAGGGCGCACAGAGCCAGGGACCGGATGATGATGTAATAGACGGTAATTTCCGTGAGGTTTAATTAAATGGCAGAGTCCAAGCGTGACTACTACGAGGTACTCGGAGTAGACAAAAGTGCCGATGAGGCAACGCTAAAAAAAGCATACAGGGTACTTGCCAAGAAGTACCATCCGGATGCAAATCCCGGCGATAAGGAAGCGGAGGCCAAGTTCAAAGAGGCCTCCGAAGCCTATGCCGTTCTCAGCGATCCCGAAAAGAGGGCGAAGTACGACAAGTTCGGCCATGCGGCATTTGACGGTGCCGGTGGCAGCGGCTTTGATTATTCGAACATGGATTTCAGTGATATCTTCGGCGATTTCGGAGATATCTTCGGAAGCATATTCGGTGGCGGCGGCTTCGGCGGTTTCGGCGGAAGAAGAAACAGCAACGGCCCCATGAAGGGTGCCAACATCCGTACAAGCGTAAGGCTTACATTCATGGAAGCCGTATTCGGATGCAAAAAAGAGATCGAGCTCAACGTCAAGGAAGAATGCAAATCCTGTAAGGGAAGCGGCGCAAAGGCCGGCACATCTCCCGAGACCTGTTCCACCTGCGGAGGCAGGGGCCAGGTTCAGAGGACCAGGAATTCCGCATTCGGAATGATGAGAAGTGTGGAGGTATGTCCCGACTGCCGCGGAACCGGTAAGGTGATCAGGGAGAAGTGTCCCGATTGCCGCGGAACCGGATACATTCCCATGAAAAAGAGATATTCGGTCGACTTCCCCGCAGGTATTGACAACGGTCAGGCAGTCAGCCTTGCCGAGCTCGGAGATCCCGGAACAAACGGCGGTCCCAGAGGTGATGTCAGGGTTGAAGCGATCGTTGACAGACATCCCGTTTTCCAGAGGGACGGCTTCGATATCTATTCCATCGTGCCTATCTCCTACGCGGTTGCGGCGCTCGGCGGATCCGTTCTCGTGGATACCGTTGACGGCAAGGTCATATACGACGTAAAAGCCGGAACGCAGACCGACATGAGAGTAAGACTCAAGGGAAAGGGCGTGCCTTCCTGGAGAAACAAGAACATGAGAGGCGACCACTACATTACCCTTGTTGTGGAAACTCCCGAGAAACTCTCAAGCGAGGCAAAGGAGCTCTTAAAGCAGTTCGATGCCCTTACCGGAGACTCACTTCACGCTGTGGAGAAGGCTTCCGGGGAACAGCCCAAGGAGAAGCCTGGCAAGAAAAAGAAACTTTTTTAAAACTTTTTTATAAATTTAGTAAAAAGTGCACCACATTGGTGCACTTTTTTTGGTATTATAATTATTAAATTGATTATTGTAATGTTAAAAGAAATACGCTATATTATTATCACTTAATCCATTAAGTAACTAATGGAAAAGTTATGAGGGGGGAGAACCTATGGTATCAATGAAAGATATTGCAAGAGAGTGCGGGGTGTCCGTGGCTGCCGTCAGTAAGGCACTGAGCGGCCAGCCGGATATCAGCAAAGCCACTCGCGAGCGTATCAAAAAAGCGGCGGAGGATATGGGATATCAGCCCAATTCTGCCGCCAAGGTTCTCCGTACACACAAGTCCAACAATATCGGCATATTATTCGTCGATGAAGCTCACAACGGTCTTACCAATGAATTCTTCGCCCTTCTTCTTGACAGATTCAAGCATATCGCAGATTCCAAGGGATATGACATAACATTCATAAACAGGGGTCTTTCATCGAACGTCGGAAACATGAATTATCTTGCACACGCAAGGTACCGCGCCTTTGACGGAGTGCTCATCGCATGTATGGACTTCCATGATGCGGAGGTCATCGAACTTGCACAGAGCAATATCCCGATAGTTTCGATCGACTATTGTTTCGATAACCGCATGGCGGTCGTATCGGATAATGTAAACGGTATGAGAGAGCTTGTCATCCATTGTGCGAAGATGGGCCACAAGAAGATCGCCTACATCCACGACGGCAATGACAGTGAGGTTACCAAGGCCCGTGTCGCATCCTTCAAGGAAACCATGGAGGGACTCGGACTTTCCGTTCCGGAAGAATATCTTCCCGTTGCGGAGTACCGCAAGACCGAGCGTGCAAGGATTGCAACGGAAAAGCTGATCAAGCTTCCGGACAGACCCACCTGCATCTTTTATCCCGATGATTTTTCCGCACTCGGCGGCATCGCGGCTATCAAGGAAGCGGGACTCGAGATTCCCAGGGATATCTCGATCGTAGGATACGACGGCATCAGGGTCGGAAGACATCTGACTCCCTCGCT
>JAEEQL010000100.1 GCA_016285265.1 Lachnospiraceae bacterium | reverse complement strand
GGTCTCTTCGGTAAAAAAACGGACATCCCCGTAGACCTTGCATTCCCCGTTGTTCACGGAACTAATGTCGAAGACGGTGCTCTTCAGGGATATTTCAAGACTTTGGGACTTCCTTTTGTCGGATGCGATGTTACAGCTTCCGCAGTCGGAATGGACAAGTATGTACAGAAGGCGGTTCTCAAGGACAACGGAATTCCCGTTCTCGACAGCTACATCTACACCATGGCTGATTACGAGAAGATGGATGCCCTGATGAACGATATCGAGGAAAAGATCGGCTATCCCGTCATCATCAAGCCATTCAATGCCGGATCCAGCGTCGGAATAACAGTGGCAAAGGACAGATCGCAGCTTTCGAAGGCGGTCGATGAAGCATATTCATACGCAAGAAAGATCATTGCAGAGCATGCGATAACAAAACTTCGAGAGATCAACTGCGCGGTTCTCGGTGATGAGAATGCTGCCGAGGCATCCGAGATCGAAGAGCCCCTTCACAGCAAGGATATCCTCAGCTACGAGGATAAGTACTGCTCGGGCGGCGGAAAGAAGACCGGTGCGTCACAGGGTATGGCCGGCGTTTCAAGAAAGATTCCCGCAGAGGTTTCTCCCGAGATGAGGGAAGAGATCCGTGCAATGGCGGTTAAGTCCTTCCAAAAGCTCGGATGTAACGGTGTTGCGAGAATTGATTTTATGATCGATGAAGAGACCGGAAAGATCTACTATAACGAGATAAACACGATACCGGGTTCACTTGCATTCTATCTCTGGGAAGCACTCGGAATGAAATACAGAGAGCAGCTCGACAGGATGGTGGAACTTGCACTGAAGCGTGTTCGTGAAGAAGCTGCGGTAACGTATTCCTTTGACACCAATATCCTGAGCGGTGCGGTGCTCGGCGGAAGCAAAGCGGGAAAGCTTAACTGATGATATAACGGGGAGAATAAAACCATGCACAGAGATACCACATTTGAAAATGTACATGCTCTCGGAAGAGGTACCAGGCGTGACGGCTTTATGGAACTCATCTGGACCGCAAGCGGCATCGAATTTGACATGAACGTATCCGAACTCGGAATTGTCCTCAAGGGCGGGTCATCCATGACCATGCCGTGGATAAGCGTGTGCATGGACGGAAAATGGCTTGCACATATCCCTGTGCAGGAAGGCACAAACAGGATCACCCTTTTCAGGGGAATGGATCCGGCTGTCAGCCACAGGGTGAGGATCATCAAGGATTTTCAGGCCGAAGTTGATGCCCAGGAAAATACCCTGAAGATCACAGAGCTTTTCTATGAAGGAAGCATCAGAAAGCCCGCAGACAAAAAGTACAGGATCGAATTTGTAGGTGACAGCATCACAAGCGGAGAGGGAATACTCGGTGCTCACGAAGAGCTTGACTGGATCACTCCGTATTTCAGTTCCGTAAGAAATTACGCGGTAATGACTGCCGATGCTCTGGATGCCGATTTCAGACTCATATCGCAGAGCGGATGGGGCATTGTCAGTGCATATGACAATAATCCGTACAACGTTGTTCCCGCGATATACGACAGCCTGAATGCAAAGCGTAATGTAAACGATTACGATAATTCAAGCTGGAAGACCGATGCGGTAGTGATAAACTTAGGAACCAATGACGGCGGCTCTTTCGATAATCCCGCTTTCACGGATCCGAAGAGCGGAAAGGTTTATAAGAACAGGAAGCTTTCCGACGGAAGCTATGACCCCGAATCACTTGCAGGGATCGAAAAGGGCATCGTAGATTTCCTGAAGCACTTAAGGGAGAGAAACCCCGAAGCACATCTTCTGTGGGTTTTCGGAATGCTCGGATGGGGACTTGCCGATACGATCGAAAAGGCGGTATCCGCATACAGGAAGGAAACCGGTGACGACAATGCATCATTCCTTAAGCTTGAAGAAGCAAAGGGTGAAACGTTCGGATCCAGAGGCCATCCCGGATATGAGAATCATAAAGCGGCATCTGAGGCAATTGCCGGATATCTTAAAAATATATTGGAGTGATACAGGGATATGTTTCCGCACTTCAATCACATAAGGTCTAAAGAGGAGAGAAAAATGAGTTATTCTGAACTTCAGAACGGAAGCGATATCAGAGGTATCGCACTTGAAAACGAAACAGGAGAGAAGGTCAACCTCACGGATAAGGCAGCATGTGATCTTGCTGCGGCATTCGTAAAGTGGATCTCCGAAAAGTCAGGCAAGACCGATATCAGGATCGCAATAGGACGTGATTCGAGACTTACGGGTGAATCGCTTCTTGCCGCATCCGCAAAGGGTATTATTTCCGAGAACGGAAAAGCATTCGATCTCGGACTTGCATCCACCCCCGCGATGTTCATGTCCACCGTGCTCGGTGAAAATCCATACGACGGAAGCATCATGATCACCGCAAGCCACCTTCCCTGGTACAGAAACGGAATGAAGTTCTTCATCGCAAGAGGCGGACTTGAGAAAAATGAGATCAAGGAGATCGCTGCGATCGCAGACGGAATCGCTGCAGAGGGAAGAGAGAGCAAAGAATATGCTGCTCCCGAAAAGGCTTCCTTCATGGATACATATACAGGTTATCTCAGAAGCAAGATCGTTGACGCATGCGGAAAAGGAGATAAACCTCTTGAAGGTCTTCACATAGTCGTCGATGCCGGAAACGGTGCAGGCGGATTCTTTGTAAGAGATGTTCTTGAAAAGCTCGGTGCTGATACAGCCGGAAGCCAGTTCCTCGAGCCTGACGGTCACTTCCCCAACCACATTCCCAATCCCGAGAACAAGGATGCGGCAGAGGCAATAAAGGTTGCTACGGTAAATTCGAAGGCCGATCTCGGAATCATCTTCGATACCGATGTCGACAGAGCGGGAGCGGTTCTTCCCGACGGAAAGACTCTCACCAGAAACGACCTCATCGCTGCACTTGCATCCATCGCACTTAATTCAAATCCCGGAACAACGATCGTAACCGACTCGGTCACAAGCGACGGACTGGCAAGATTTATCAAGTCAAAGGGCGGTGTTCACAAGAGATTCAAGAGAGGATACCGCAACGTTATAGATGAGGCCATAAGGCTCAATGAATCCGGTACGGATTCACAGCTTGCCATCGAGACCAGCGGACACGGTGCATTCAAAGAGAACTATTTCCTTGATGACGGCGCATACCTGATGGTCAAGCTCCTCATTGAAATGGGTAAAGGAAACAATATAGCCTCACTCATAAGCGGACTTGAAGAGCCTGCCGAGAGTGTTGAACTGAGATTCCATGTAGGTGATGTTCCCGATCTTCAGGCAAACGGAGACCGTATCCTGAAGGCACTTGAGGATGCCGCTTCATCCGTTGAAGGCTGGAGCCTTGAAAAAGAAAACTATGAAGGAGTCAGAGTCAACTGCGACGCTTCTCACGGAAACGGATGGCTTCTTCTCAGAAAATCACTTCACGAGCCCATAATGCCCCTCAATATCGAAAGCGATACAAAGGGCGGAGCACTTATCATTGCCAAGGCTCTATACGGAATAATAGCTGAAGAGAAAACACTTGATCTTACACCTATAAAGGATTTTTGCAACTGTTAATCGACTTACGGAGGAAAATACATGTTCTGTATGAAATGCGGGTCCCAGATGCCCGAAGGAACCAAATTCTGTATCAACTGCGGAACGCCGATGGCAACTGAAGCGCCCGTACAGCCCCAGACTCCCGTACAGCCCCAGACTCCCGTACAGCCCGTAGCACCTGCTGCATCCACAGCGCCTCAGCCTGCTCCTCAGGCCCAGGTACCTGTAGATCCCCAGCCCCAGGCACCTGTTCAGAATGCAGCTCCTGTCGCACCCTCACAGCCTGTAACTTCCCCAGCACCGGAGCAGCCTGCCGCACCTGAAGTGCCCGTTCAGAACGTTGCCCCCGCTGACCCCCAGCCTCAGGCTCCTGTTCAGAATGCAGTTACTGTCGCACCCTCACAGCCTGTAACTTCCGCAGCACCGGAACAGCCTGCTGCGCCCGCACAGCCTGTGACACCTGTGTTTCAGCCTCAGTATGATACTACACCGGCTCCCATGCCCGTTATGCAGCCGGAAGCCCCCGTTAAGAAAAAGAAGAAGGGCGGTCTTATTGCCGTTATCGTCGTCCTGGTCCTTGCTCTCCTCGGCGGAGGCGGATTCGGCGTATATAAGTATTTATCGGGAAGAGAGCCCGTTGAACCCGTAGTCGATACTCCCGAACCGGAACCCGAACCCGACGATCCGGATCCGGAGCCTGAAGATACTCAGGCAAAACAGACCATCATGCTCTATATGATCGGTTCCAATCTCGAGAGCGAGAGCGGACTTGCAACCGCAGACCTTGTTGAGATAAGCAAGGCCAAACTGACCGAGGATACCAATCTGGTTATCCAGACCGGCGGATGCACAAGCTGGGACAACACCTTCTGTAAGGACGGAACCGTTCAGAGATTCATATATGAGGACGGTAAGTTCCATGAGCTTGAAGACCTCGGTGGTATTTCCATGGTTACACCTGCAACTCTTACAGATTTCGTAGAGTTTTCAGCGGAAGAGTATCCCGCGGATGACTACATTCTCATTCTCTGGAACCATGGCGGCGGAATCCCCATCGGTTACGGATATGATGAACTTTATCCCAATGATACGCTTACCGATTACCAGATCGGACATGCACTTGATAAGACAGGAGTTCATTTCGACAGCATCATCTTCGATGCATGTAATATGTGTTCACTTGAAGTCGGTATGTCACTCAAAAACTCCGCCGATTACCTTATCGGAGCGGAGAGCTATGTAAACGGTACCGGACTTTCATATACCAACTGGCTCAATCTCCTCGCCGATTCACCTGTAGCAGAAGGAAAGTACAGGGAAATGGTTGTATCCGACTATATGGATTTCTGCCAGTCAAGAGACATGGTAGCATCCATGTCCGTTATCTCGCTGAGCCATATCGAGCCTGTTTATGAGGCATATATCGAATATCTCGACCTTCTCAAGAACGATCTTGAAAGGAAGCAGTATGCAGACATAACTACCGCAAGAGATAATTGCGGAGTTTATATGGGAACCGATTCGGTAGATCTCGTTACTCTTGCCAATAAGTATGAGAATACAGCATCGACCAAGCTCATCAATTCCATTGTTAACGCTGTTGATTATACCGAGAGCGACTTTGCATTCGGTCACGGCATTACCGCATATTATCCTTACGATTACAGTTATCTGTATAATGACGGACGTATGACATTCCAGGCACTTGAGTATGATGACACCATCGTGGATTTCTTTGATGAGTATGTCACGCTTTCCCTTGCTTTCGAATACGGATCCAATGAGGCCAAGAGCTATGCCGGAGACTGGTTCCGCAATGATATTCTCAATACCTATTCGTCAAGCGGCGGATATTCCTTCGGTGCGGAAGATATTTATCTTGAAGCACATACCGCAACCTACCAGGACGGAGAAGAGCATTATTACTTCGAGACAAGCAATATTGACTGGCTTGAGATCGAATCACTTATGTTCCTTGAAGGAAATGATGGAAAGCACTATTTCCTCGGACAGGATCAGTTCAGGAATTTTGATGATGACGGAGACCTTGTTGCAGACAATCCCACATACTGGACATATCTGAGCGACAGAGTCGCATGCTACATCGCATATGATTATTACAAGGATGAAACCACCGGAGACTGGAACCAGTACGGTAAGATTCCTGTCAAGATCAACGGCATCGAGTGCTATCTGATGGTCTTCTATGATCAGGATAATCCTTACGGTATGGTCACGGGTTATACGATCATGGACGAGGAAGGTCAGTATTACTACGAGCTTGATGATTATGATGAGATCCAGCTCATTTGGTATTGCCTTGATGATGATAAGTATGTCGATGCATACGATCCTTTCTATGCATACGAGCTTGAGCTTTCCTATGACGACATCGATCTTTCTTCCGATGTCACCCTGATCGTATATCAGGTAAGCGATGTTTACGGAAATACCTATACATCGGATGCTTTCTATTACATGTATGGCGAGCTGCTATTCGTAGATGAGTTTGAAAGTTTTTGATGAACGTTTAAAAGTTTACGGCGATACTTCGAAGAAGGTCTGTATCATTCTTGCAGGTGAAGATCCCGAAAAAGAAGTACAGATCATCTCCGAAGGTGAAAGCCGTGCATTTGTCGTTTTTCTGAAAGTTAATGACTGGAATAATGAGCTTTCACCATGGAACGCTCCGCCGGTCTTCGGAAACGAGCCTTTCGGAAACGGCGCGGACGGCATGCTGGACTTTATCATCTCAAAAGTCATTCCTTTTATCGATGAAAGGTTCGGTACGAAGGATTATCTGCTTGCGGGTTATTCCCTCGCCGGTTTGTTCGCATTATACGGAATATACCGGAGCAAACGGTTTGCAGGTGCGATTGCCGTATCTCCCTCGGTATGGTTTCCGGGCTGGATGGACTTTATCGCAGATAAAAAGCCGGATGCCTCATTCGTGTATCTGAGTCTCGGAAACAGGGAAGAAAAGACAAGGAATTCCGTTATGGCAAGCGTGGGCGATAATATCCGCCATATGCATGAAATCCTAACCCGTCAGGGTGTAAGCGCCGTTCTTGAATGGAATGAAGGCGGACATTTTAATGATCCGGTACTCAGATTGAGGAAGGGTATAACCTCAGGACTTGATCTGTACGAAAACAGTTAAAAGAAAAAGAGGGTCTATGTTCCGATTATTTGACAAGATCAAAAACAACGAAGTGTACGTCATTGCCGAGATGAGCGCAAACCATGGCGGAAACCTGGGCAATGCCCTTGAGATCGTCCGTCAGGTCGCAGGCACCGGAGCGGATTGCCTCAAGATCCAGACCTATACCGCTGACTCACTTACCATCGACTGCGATAACGATTATTTCAGGATCAAGGGCGGACTCTGGGACGGCTACAAGCTTCATGATCTTTACAAGTCCGCATTTACTCCTTATGAATGGCAGAAGAGGATCAAGGAGGAATGCGAAAGGTGGGGACTTGATTTCCTTTCCACTCCCTTCGATAATGAGGCCGTCGATTTTCTGGACGATATCGGATGCGAAGCATACAAGATAGCAAGCTTTGAGATGGTCGATATCCCTCTCATCGAATATGCCGCATCAAAGGGAAAGCCGATGATCATTTCCTGCGGAATGGGAACTCCCGAGGAGATACAGGACGCACTCGATGCATGTAAAAGATTGAACAACGACAAGATCGTTCTTCTCAAATGCTGCAGCGAATATCCGGCAAACTGGGCGGATATGCATCTTGCAAATATCCCCGATATGAAGGAAAGATTCGGAACATATGTCGGTCTTTCCGATCACAGCCCCGGGAGCTGCGCGGCTGTTGCCGGCGTTGCACTCGGTGCCTGTGTGATTGAAAAGCACGTTAAGCTCGCGGGAATAAACAGTGCGGATTCCGATTTCAGCATGACGATCGAGGAATTCGGACAGATGGTCACCGACGTAAGGAATGCAAAGAAAGCGATTGCAGGTCCCGACTATGAGCTTACCGAAGGTGAGAAGGCTTCAACTGCATTCAGACGCAGTATTTTTGCGATAAAGGATATCAAAGCGGGAGATAAGTTCACCGAAGAAAATATCCGCGTTATCAGACCCGGGTACGGTATCGCTCCCAAGCATTTCAGATCTCTTATCGGCAACGAATCCGTAAGGGATATAAAGCGGGGAGAACCTCTCACCGAAGAGGATATCAGATAACAGATCATTACAGATTTTGGGAAAGAAAAGATATGAAAGTGGCAGTTATAACCGCACGCGGCGGAAGCAAGAGAATACCGAGAAAGAACATCAGGGAATTCTGCGGAAAGCCGATCCTTGCTTATTCCATTGAGGCAGCACTCGGAAGCGGTGTATTTGACGAAGTCATGATCTCGACAGAGGATGATGAGATTGCCGAGATAGCCGTAAAATACGGGGCGTCGCTTCCTTTTAAGAGGAGCAATGAAAATGCCGATGATCACAGCACCAGCGTCGATGTCATGTGCGAGGTTCTTGATTGTTACGACAGACTGGGAAAGCATCCCGATATGATGTGCTGCATTTATCCCACGGCTCCGTTTGTAACTGCCGGAAAGCTTAAGACAGCATACGATCTTTTCGAAAACAACAAAGCAAATGCCGTTATTCCCGTGGTAAGGTTTTCCTTTCCTCCGCAGAGGTGCTTTGTGGAAAATAACGGCTTCATCGAATACAAGTGGAAAGAGTACCAGTTCGCCAGAAGCCAGGATCTCGAGCCCTTCTATCATGATGCGGGCCAGTTCTATATGATCAGGAGTGATGTGATGAAGGAAAAGCACACTCTTGTGCCTGATAAAACGGTTCCGCTCATCCTGGATGATATGGAAGTACAGGATATAGATACTTTGGATGATTGGAAGATAGCCGAGATAAAATATGGTATAATATCACAGTAACATTTTCTGTTTGAGGGGACGGAAGGTGCACTGTTTTGGGCAAGCACTTTAAAAAAAGTTCAGCAAATGATGTGGGGAGAATAAGACGCGTGGTTCTGATAATCATCGGGATCATGCTTAATGTTCTGTCCGCTTTTGCGATGAACAAATTGGGACTTCCTCTGTTCTTCGATACTATGGGAACCATAGCTGTTTCCGCTTTGTGCGGTATGTTCCCCGGTATCATCACTGCCATTCTCACGAACATTTTCTGCATGGCATTCAACCCCTATTCTATGTATTTTGCGTTCATTAACGCATCGGTTGCCGTATTTACTTCGTATTACACCTCAAGGTATTCGCTCAAAAAACCCGGAAGATTTGCCGTATTTGTTGTTTCTGCTGCCGTTTTTGCCGGAATCTCGAGTTCCGTTGTACAGTGGTTTCTGTTCAAAGGTGCCCAGCATGACCTTCTTGCCGATATGGCAAATGGCATATCGGAAGCAACCGAGATATCTGTCTTCAACGCATCCGTTATCACAAATGTTTTTCTGAATATCCTGGATAAGGGTATTGTCTCATTGATCGTTCTGGGTCTTCTTGCCGTCATACCCCGTAAGTTTATTGATTCGATAAGAGAGGTGGACTGGAAACAGAGACCGCTGTCCGAAGAAGAGAAAGCATCCATAAAGCTGTTTAAGAAAAAGGTCAGACACTCCATTGAGT
>JAEEQL010000099.1 GCA_016285265.1 Lachnospiraceae bacterium | reverse complement strand
CTGTTTTTTCTTACTTCGGAAATTCTTCCTGTCTTTTCCTGACTGCTGTTCATCCTGATTTCTCCATTTCGTTCTTTAATGCATTGTATGGAGACCGGGATACGATAAGCCCTTTGGGCAAAAGAAGACCGTGACGAAACTGCCACGGCCTTTAGATCGTTTTCAAAACTTGCTTACGGATCAAAAACTGTAAACCGAGGTCTTCATACAATATTTCTTTGCTCTCAATATGCTGTTTGCAATCATTGTCAAATACCTCGCTTTCTTTTTATTTCTTACACGCTGATTATATTAGCAGTAGTATTCCGCAAAATCAATACTTATTACGCCTTAACATTATACCTGCGGTATAATCCGTCAGATGCCCTCTACTCCGTCAAACTTATCTATCGTATCGATCGTGCCGTCTTCATTGTATTTAAACTCGGCAACGCATACGCTTCTGTGGAAAAGACTTCCGCCGGGAAGCTCGTCTGTGTGATAAAAGAGATAAGAATGTCCCTTGAAATCACAGATTCCGGGATGATTGGTAAAGCAGGGACCTTCTTCCATGAGAACTCCCTTATATTCCCAGGGACCGGTTGCGGTGGGAGCGGTTGCGTATCCGAAATGCTCGTTTCTCTTTTCACCCTCCGCAAATGCGGCGAAGACCATATAGTAGAGGCCGTTTCTCTTATAGAACCAGGGGCCTTCCCCGTATGTGGTTCCGGTATCGTGGCTTCCTTTTCCGAAGGATCCTACTGTCATGGGAACCTTTACGACGCCTGTGCTCTCATCGATCGAGATCATGTCCTCGTTAAGAAGAACGTAGCGGAGCTCGGGATTTCCGAAATACAGATATGCCTGTCCGTCATCGTCTATGAATACGGTGGGATCGATATCGTTCCAGTCGCCCTCATCAACAAGGGGATGTCCGAGATCCTTAAAGGGACCGGTGGGTGAGTCGGATACTCCGACTGCGATAGCCATGCCGCCGTTTGTTTTATGAACGGGACAATAGAGATAGAACTTGCCGTTTCTTTCGATGCACTGGGGTGCCCATGCACGGTCGTCGGCCCACTCGATATCATCAAGCGAGAATATCCTGCCGTGGTCGGTCCAGTTTACCATATCCTTTGTCGAGAATACTCTCCAGTCGGTCATGGTATAGAAATCATTGATGAGCTCGTCCTCATCATGGGTGGTGTAGAGATACAGTGTGTCTCCGCATACCATGGGCGCGGGATCCGCGGTATAGATATCCGTGATTATGGGATTCTTTCCTTTTTCTGCCATATTACATCTCCGATACGGTTTATACGTTTCCGCCTTAAAGCATGCTTACCAGATCTGTCTTCCCTTTTCATCGGGAATTCCGCTCTTTCTGAAGAAGTAGGAATTCACCTGGTCGCACCACTCGCGTGCATTTGTCAGCTGTCTTGCAAATCTTTCGCTTACGTTGTCGAATATCTCATCATCGATACTGCCCTTAAGCGCTGACCATTTCTTTGCAAGTTCCTGAGCTTCCTCATATCCCTCGAAGTGAGTGTCGTATATGTGCTGGATAACGGTCTTTCCGCTGTGCAGCTTATGTGTATAAGGAAGATGATGGAAAAAGAGTACCAGCTCATCGGGGCATTTTTCGGGATCGTTGTAAACGGTTGCGTTGGGCTCGTTATACTGCATCGCATATCCGGTTCCCTTATCCGATCTGTCGACACCGATTCCGAGATGATCCGCACGGTGATAGGTTCCCCACCTGTCATACTCGTATCCGTCGACGCTGCATCCGTAGTGGACACCTGGCTGAACCATCCATCCGATACCGAGCGGGCTTGTGTATCTTTCGTAGATCTCCCTCGAAGGAAGAAGAATGCCTACTATCTCTTTTACGACCGCATCATCACGGGAGATCGTCATCCTTACGAATTCATCCGCGATCTGCTCGGATGAAAGCTCCGTGTCGAAAGCAAGTCTTCCGAATCCGAAGAGATTTGCACCGGCAAGATAATTTCCCGTCCAGTTGAAATCGTTACCGGTATTTGTTACAGCTGCGATCCCCGAAAACCTGCTTCCGAAGGTTTCACCGCTGATGATATCGGCTACTGTATCCCTGTCCTCGCTGCAATATGTCCTGAATCCGAGAATCTCTTTGAACTCGGGAATGAGATAACACAGGTCGATCTGATGCCCGGTGTATTCCTGTGCGATCTGAACCTCCAGCATCTGATTGGTCTTCTTAAGGCCGCCGAGAAGAGGGGAGATGGGCTCCCTGATCTGGAAATCCATGGGGCCGTTCTTGATCTGGAGGATGACATTGTCGTGATAATCACCGTCCATGGGCATGAAGTTGTCGTATCCCGCCCTTGCCCTGTCGGTCTTCCTGTCGCGCCAGTCCTGCTTGCAGTTATATACGAAGCATCTCCAGATGATAATGCCACCGTGTTCCTTAACTATATCGGCAAGCATGTTCGCACCGTCAGCCTGGGTCCTGCCGTATGTGAAGGGGCCGGGACGTCCCTCGGAATCCGCCTTTACAAGGAAGCCTCCGAGTGTGGGTACCTTCCCGAAGATCTCCGCCATCTTGGTTTTCCACCAGGCGATGACCTTTTCATCAAGGGGATCCGCGCTGTCCAGTCCGCCGATCTCTATGGTAGAAGCATAATTAAGACTGAGGAAAAGCCTGATACCGTATCCCGCAAATATCTCTCCGAGCTTGGCAACCTTGTCGAAGAATCTGTCGGTAATAAGATAGGATGCGGCGTTCTTGACATTGACGTTATTGATGACCACAGCGTTGATGCCGACCGATGCGATCAGTCTCGCATAATCTTCGGTGCGCTCATTTATCACGATGTCATCATTTTCAAAAAAGAAGGAATTTCCCGAATAGCCTCTTTCTATATCACCGGACATATTGTCCCAGTGATTGAGCATTCTCAGGGGATTGGAAGGACGGACCTTTTTTCCGGAAGCATAGATGCTCTTTACATCACTTCCGCATGCCACATTCCTCAGAATATCGAATACACCGTAGAGGATTCCCGCTCCGCTCTTTGAATCGATCGAAAGACCGTCTTCACGGACCGATACCGTGTACTCTTCGGCATCCTGCATATCCTTTCCGCTGTTTATGCTGACGGGAGCGGTGGCGGAACCGAATACGATGTCCGGTTCGATACCGAGCATCGCCTTAAGGCCTGCCTTCAGCTCTTTTGTTGCATTTGCCGCTACCTTATCGCTTTCGGAAGCTCCCGAAATACAGATCTTTTTTAACAGGGATGTATCTCCCGGATCTTCGATCTTACTGTATCCGAGCCAGAGGTCTGCGTAATTTTTCATATAAAAATGTACCCTTTCAAAGATATAGATTATCTGATTAAGAAGATACTATAGGCGGTAAAGCCTGTAAACTACAACTTTCGTATGCATCCCCATTCGGATACAAGCCTTTCGATCGTCCATGCGGCATTTGCGGGACTTGTCGAAGGAAGACATATCGCGGATCTTCCGGTCATCTTTTCCGTATATTTTGTGTAATACTTATACGCCGTCTTTCCGTTCACATATATCTGCTCTATATCCGCACTGTTCAAAATGATGCTAAGATCGTTCGGCGTCACATTCCTGATGCTTGAATCCGATGAACCGACTATATCGCAGGAACCGATGACATCCCAAAGTGCGATCCGGTTTCTTAACAGAAATGTCTTCTTTTCATCGATCGTCTGCGGAACCTCTTCGCCAAACACAGATGATGTGACCTTCCAGAAACGGTTCTGCGGATGTCCGTAAAAGAAACACGCTTCCCTCGATTTTACCGAAGGGAAGCTTCCGAGTATCAGTATCCTTGAATTTTCATCATATAAGGGCGGTATCGGATGTGTCAGCATTTTTATTCCAGTTTATCCCTTGTGATATTTCTTATCCAGTTACCCTTGAGGTAATGCCTTACCGCGAAGGGCATCTTCGCAAATTCATCCGTACACATAAGGACATATACGATAAGCGGAGGGAGCTTCAGCACAAACGCACTGATAAGCCCGAGCGGTACCGCAAAGAACCACATGGTTATTATATCGAGGATCATACCGAATTTCGAATTTCCGCCGCACCTGAATATCGATGCGATGAGGACGGTATTGATGATCTGGCCCATCTGATATGCGATGTTGATGAGCAGCATTATCTTAAGATATCCCGCGGCAACTTCCGTTATATCCACAAGTCCCGGTATGAAAGGACTTATGATAAGAAGTACAAATCCGGAGATGATACCGGAAAATATGGCAACCCTGACTATCGAGGATGCATCCTTCTTAGCACGGTCAAGCCTGTTTTCTCCGATCTGTTTTCCGAGCATGATGGATGCTGCCGATGCGATTCCGAATCCCACAACAGTCACAAGATCCCTTACGGAAGATACCACTGCGTTGGCGGCAACTATGTCGGATCCCAGATGTCCCATGATGACCGAGTTAACGGTAAACGCAAGCCCCCACATGATATCGTTTACAAATGCGGGGAGCGAATACCTGAAGAAATCGAGGATCAGTGCACCGGGTATTGCAAAAACAACCCGCAGATCCTTCGGAATCACTTTTTGTCTGAGGAAATCAATGATACACAGAAGTGCACCCGATCCGCAGGAAAGAGACGTTGCGATCGCAGCTCCGGTTATTCCCATTTCCGGGAAAGGCCCGTATCCGAATATAAGGAAGAAGTTCATCACAACATTGACCAGAAGAGCTATCGTAGAGATCACCGTTGAAAAGACGACTCTCTCACAGCTCTTCAGTATCGAGATATAAGGCTGGAATATACCGAGGAAAATGTATGACGGTGCCACGTATCTGAGATACACGGCGCCCGCCTCTATAAGTGCGGGATCGTCGGTCCATATCCACATCACTTTCTTCGGAACGAAAAATGCAAGTGCGGAAAAGGTTATAGTGACCACCATGCCAATGATAAGACCGACACCGAGGATCTTGGAGATGACCTTTACATCCTTTTTGCCCCAGTACTGGGATGCAAGGATCGTGATAGCGGAATTGAGTCCGAAAAACATTACGTTTATAAGGAACATCAACTGACCCGCAAGTCCCGATGCAGACAGTGAAGTCTGGTCGACATTTCCGAGCATAAGGGTATCCGCAACGGTTACCGAGGATGATATGAGATTTTGCACCACTATGGGGATGACAAGAACAAAGAGCTCTCTGTAAAATCCTTTTCGCGCGGATAAAAACCTGTTCATCAAAACCTTCTTCAAAGTACTATTTCTTTATCTTTGGAAATTCTTTCCGTAATTATTCCAAAAGTATCCGTATTCTTCATTCCTTGCAAAGACGAAAGCGTAATGTGCATTTCTTTTTTCTTTTCTGAGGGATGCAAGATAACCCGGTTGGTAGGGCACGGAAAACTTCCCTTCATCATACATTACGATCAGCGGAACTTCAAAGCTGTCTTCATCATCAGGCGTCTCATCATCCGCATCGATAAGTCTGAGCGGAATCCGGACCAGCTCCGATATGAAGAAGTCCTCTGTTTCCGGAATCGTTTCTCCGAGCGTTTCGAGGAAAGTCCTCACCCATTCTTCTCCCATTCCTGCCGAAGCATACTGCTCCGCGGATGTGACCGAAGGGGAAAACATAGGAAGCTCGACCTTTTTTCCGTATACGAGTTTTTTTACCGTCTCCGGTGAAAGGAAGAAATCTTCCGCTATTTCCATTACCGATCTTCCCGCGGAGTATCTGCTGCAGATCAGTGCATTTCGCTTTTTGAGTTTATCCCTGTATCCGGAGGCTTCTCCCCAGCCCTTGGATTCCTTAGACCTGGGGATATAGATTACCTTGCCCTCCGCATACTTTTGTACTTCCTCTAAAAGCTTTGCAGGAAGAATGTCCTTTGCATTTTCATATTTCATAACAGTCTCCTGCTTTTGCTTATTACAACTTTGACATACGCTCTTCAAGCGCGTTTATGGATCTTACGATCGACTCGCAGGACTCGAGGTCATCGATAGATGCGTGCCATCTGAGAGTTGCGATTCCCTTGAAATATGCCATACACAGGAAGCGTTCCTTGAAGTTCTCTATCACGATGTTCTTCTTCTTCGCATACTCATAAAGCTTTTCGGGAACAAGAAGATAGGGCTTGTTCAGATCGAGTATCGCAAAGTCCATCAGGAAATCCATGATGCCTGCTCTTCCCCAGTCCGCACAGTATGTCTTTCCATCCTCTCCGACGATCATGTTGCAAAAGAACGTGTTGTTGTTCGCAAGATATCTTCTGCCCTCGCAGTAAGGTGCGTATTTGAGAGCCTTCTCTGCGATCCCGAAATAGTAATCCTTCTCGAGGAAGGTGGTTCCGAACATCTGCGTCCAGTTCTTCCAGTAGCCTTCGGTCTTCTCGTTGATGATCTCATCGCGGATGAAATCCTCGAGAGTTTCATAGGGAGCCTGATTGTTCTCATCGAACTCACCGTATCCTGTCAGTGAAGAGATGTCGGTGGCTGCGATCTCGAAGATCATGTCGAAGAAATTCTCATAGCAGCTTTCGAACTCTTCCGGAGTGAGCTCATTCGAATTTCTTCCCTTGGGGCTCATCTCGATTTTTTCTTTTGTCAGATTTCTGATAAATATATCTCTGTTCATATTGTTTCCTTTCCAAACCGATAGCAGTTATTGTTTCGTGTAAAGCGCTTTTACATTTTCAATACTATCAGCCCGGAAAGACTCTTTATATAGAAAGAACCGTTATAATAAAACTATACCTATTTGCATTTACCCGGACTCGGCAGGTGCGCCGCTTCGCTCAGCACGTCCCATCATTCCGACAGTTCATATATTCGAGAAGAGCGGTGTATTCCCTCTGGTACGAACCTCTCTTTTCTTCACTGATATCGCCCAATGATTCGTGTGTCGAATACATCTCCAACGCATCTTTCAAAGGGAGCCATTCGGGTGTGAGTCCGCGCTTTTGCTCCGCTTCGGTAAGGTGCATCTGCCCTTCACCTGTTACTTCACATACAAAGTAGTGGCTGGTATAGCAATATTCTTCGTAGTATTCGTTCAGTATCAGAAATTGATAAACAGGCTTAACGATAAATCCCGTTTCTTCCTCAACCTCTCTTATCACACATTCTTCAGGAGTTTCGCCCTCTTCGAGTCCGCCGCCGGGAACAAGCCACCATCCGCTGATAATTTCATGCGATAGAAGGATCTTGTCGTCCTTGATGATCACGGCACGGCATCCGACTCTGGTCTTCGTAAAAGTCTCAAATCTGTTTTCACCGAGTATCTCTACTGTCTTCACTTTGATCTCCGTTTATTTCACTAATACTCCGTAGAAAAACTGTTCCTGAAATGCGATCTGTGCATAGATCTCATCATCGGTAGGAATAACGACATCACTTCTGACATTTCCGTTCTCGTCGCAGGGAACAACGATCCATTTTGTTTCGTTGTCATCATAGCGGTGATAAACGGCGATGACCTTTCCTGTATATTCCGAAACAGGTTTGGTTTCACCGAGAAGATATATATCCTGCTCGGCTCCGTCTCCGCCGATAACTCCCGAAACATAACCGTAGTTAACGGGATAATGCAGATTCTTTTTACGGGGATGAACGCTTCCGAGCGGACGGTCTATCACACCCTTCACAACCTGTCCGATGATATCCTTATATCTGTCTGCCGGCACAGGATTCAGTTCAAATCCGTATATGTCCCCCATGTTCAGACAGCACTCTCCGCGCTCATACATTGCCCTTATCTCGGGAAAGGAGAGCCACTTTGTCTGAGCAACTTCTCTGGTCGTTGCTTTTTTCAGATCGGGTTCTTCGGTTGTTTCAAAATAAAAAGTGTCGCGTATATAATTAAAGCGGCGTCCGTCATATGCGGTTGCTACCTTTGTCACCAGGAGCTTTGCATCCTCAGGCTTGAACTGTATTCCGACTTCTTCATATGCTTCCCGTACCGCAGCTTCGACAGAGGTTTCTCCCGAAATGGAATGACCTGCGACGGTTTCCCATTTCAAAGGATCGACTTCCTTATCCGCAACTCTCTGCGAGACAAGATATTTTCCCGTTACGGGATTTTTGATCCATACCATTACCCACAGATGAAATTCATCATCGGAAAGATTTCCCTGCTCTCCGCGAAGACATGTCTTTCCGGTGGGCTTCCTGTCGATCGAATATACATCCCATCTTTCCGCCATTATGCTTTCCTCTTTATGCTCCATTCTTCCTTAGTGATCATGCAGGTATATTCGCCTGAAGTTTTTCCGGTTTTGGGATATGTACGGGTTCCCTTGTCATTCACACATATCATTCCGATATTCATCATCACTTTGAACGATGCGGGATTTTCCGTATCACACTGGGCATATACTTTATCGATACTCAGATTTTCAAAAGCAAAGTTCAGCAGTGCCTCCGCTGCTTCGGATGCAAACCCGCGGTTTCTGAATTCCTTGTTTATGATCCATCCCAGAGTTGCATATGATCTGTCATCGCTGTGACTGAGATCGGCGTCACATCCGCCGATTATGCGTCCGTCATGTATGATCACAAATTCGTAATCCAGTTGGTCCGGTGAATTCCATTCCTCTGCATTTCTTTTTACGAAGTCACAAGTTTCTTCAAAAGTATCATTGGGAAGCCAGAACATCATTGTGATCTCCCTGTCTCCCGCATATTCATGTATCTGCTTCTCGTCACCAAGCTGAACAGGTCTGAGAAGTAATCGTTCTGTTTTTATTTCCATAGGTTCTCCTATTAGTCCGCAAGCATTTTTCTGCCCGTGAGCAGTTCGACCGTTTTCCATCCCGCTCTGTTCTTCGACAAACTCTCTTCTTCGGGACGAAAACCCAGATCGAAATATACTTTGCAGGCAAGCCACGTGTTGGTCTGTGTGTGGATCTTAGCACTAGTGTATCCCAGCTCTTTCATCACATTGAGAACATATGTGATAAGAGGCTTTGAAAGTCCCTTGCCCTGTGCTTCCTTTTTTATCGCAACCCAGTGAAGCTGTCCTTCTCCGGGTTTGCCCTTTCCGTGAATGTAATAGAAAGCAGTTGCCGTTGCAATCTTGTTTCCGTTTTCGTCTACCATGAAAAACATTCTCTGCGGAAGCTCCGATTCGGCATTTCCGTAATATCTCTGCCAGCACTCTTCACCGTGTTCCCTGCTCAGTACCTCTTTTGCAGAAAGTTCTATATCGATCCACGCATCTTTATCTCCGTCTTTGTAAGA
>JAEEQL010000012.1 GCA_016285265.1 Lachnospiraceae bacterium | reverse complement strand
TTCAGCCTCGGCCGCTCTTCTTTCCATGACCGATGAATGATGGCATACTTCGGGAAGAATTTCCTCATAATGGGACTTAAGGACACCCGTCATCTCTCCGCGAAGCGTCTGCTTGATGATCCTGTGGATCTGCAGATCGGGATATCTTCTTATCGGAGATGTAAAATGACAATAATACTTAAAGGCCAGACCATAATGTCCGAGACACTCGGGCTTATACTCTGCGCGCTGCATGCTTCTTAAGGTAAGAGTCTTAATGAGCATTTCGAAAGGTGTTCCTTCCGCATTTCTCATAAGCGAAGCTATGTCGGACGATGAAACGGTATCGTCACCGGAGCCGTTTACCTTCTTAAGGATCTTCCTGTCAACAGACAGACCGAGCTTTTTAAATGTTTCAATGAGTTCCTCTATCTTGACCGGATCGGGATCTTCATGGATTCGGTAGGCAAAGGGGATCTTCTTTTTACAAAACTGCTTTGCGACGGTCTTGTTGGCAAGCAGCATGAATTCCTCGATAAGAGATCTCGAAGCACTGTGCTCCCTTGTCCTGATCTCCGTAACATTGCCATTTTCATCAACACTTATCTCTGACTCATCGACATCGAAATCCACTGATCCCTTTTTGAATCTTCGGTCCCTGAGGATAAGCGATACATCTCTCATCTTATAGAGGACTTCGGTAAATGCCTTATAACCCGATACCTTATCACCTTCAAGTACCTTATCGACCTTGGAATAAGTCATTCTTTTCGACGATCTGATAACGGACTCGGTTATAAGATGATCCAGTGTCTTACCGTCAGGTCCGAGAAGTACTATTGCGGAAAGAGACAGTCTGTCCTCATCAGGGTTAAGCGAACAGAGTCCGTTCGACAGTTTCTCAGGAAGCATCGGTATTACCCTTCCCGGAAAATAGATACTGCATCCGCGCTCTAAGCTTTCTACATCAAGAGGCGAGCCTTCACGGACATATTCGGAAACATCGGCTATATGAACTCCGACAACATAAGCTCCGGCCGGATCTCCTTCATCAAGGCATTCAAGGCTTACGGCATCATCAAAGTCACCCGAGTCATCACCGTCGATCGTAAAAGTAACGATATCCCTGAGATCGAGGCGTTTTCCTTTTCCCTCAAAAGAATCACCGAATACATCGGAAAGCTTCTCAATATGAAACAGGTCATCCAGTTCATGAGCCGATGAACTTCCCACAATGCTTCCGTCGCCGCACACATCATCACAGTTACTGATGACCTGATCCGGGAAATCTGTTCTGAGGCCGAGCGCACATACAACGCTCACATCATCCGTACGGGGATCGTCTGTATCTCCGATGATCCGGATGATGCGTCCTTCGGGAGATCTCTTAAACTCTCCGTAGTCAGAAATTTCTGCAAGAACCTTCTGTCCGGTAACCGCTTCCATAGTATTACCCTTGGGGATATACAGATCGGAAGCCAGGGATCCTTTATCGGGAATAACAAAGCCGTATCCGTTTCGGATCTCTTCAAAGGTTCCTACTATGCGTGTAACGGAATGCTCGATGACCCTGATCACCTTTCCTTCGCGACTCTTACGGTCACCTGACGAAGCCTTTCCGTCATCGTCACTTAAGGGGCCCGGCGCAAGCAATTCGATCAGGACCTTGTCACCCGGAAATGCATAACCGGTAAATCTCTCCGAAATAAAGATATCCCTCGAATAGCCCTCCACCTTAACAAAGCCGTATCCCTTGTCGGTAGCACTGAAGACACCTTCATAACGATAAAGCTTGCCCTTTGCGTGTCCGCCTTTATGAAGCTTAACCTTGGTCTGCTTTTTCCTTCTTGAAGGAACTGCGGAACCTGCCGAAGCTTTTACATTTGCTATATTCAGTTTTCCGTAGTTTCCTTTTTTCTTCATAGCAAAAAAATAAAGGCGTCCGACGAACGGACGCCCGTAATCCGAAATTTAAATAACCCTGAGGTTAAGCACGATCGCAAGTAATATGAAAAGTACTGCGAGTACTCTGGTGATCGTAACCAATGTACCTTCCATGCCGCGTGCTTTATTCTTTCCGAGATAGCTCTCTGCAGCTCCGGCAATTGCTCCGAGTCCCTGGGACTTTCCTTCCTGCATAAGAACTACGATGGTAAGAAACAGGCAATCCATAACAAAAAGTATTGTAAGTATTATACGAAGTGCGCTCATAAATACCTCTTTCGAAAATTTGTGCTGTATCACACAGACTTTCATTAAAATATCATAATCGGACAAAATATGCAAGTTTTTCGGTGAAAAACCGCTTCAATCTCTAAAAATGTTTGATTTTCGATCAAACCGGGTCAAAGTGTACTCAGATAATCCTGAACCTGAAGCTGAATACGGGATGCTGTCTCCTCGGGAGTCTTGCCTTCCTGAGCCGCACTGTTTAGTTCTTCGATAATGAGCTCTTTAATATACTGCTCATTAAAATACAGCCTGTCTACGGAAAGTATGAAATCTTCGTATTCCTTTACCTGAGCCTGTGTCATAACGGGTACTTCCCGCTCCTCGCCGTCGACATAATACATATAGGTATGTTCATATTCGCTGCCGTTATTACCGGTCTCGGTATAAGGCTTTGTTGCCGAGGCCAGAACATTCTCAAGAGCGCTCTTAAGAACAGGGAATCCGTAATATTTGTCTGTATTCTGGTAATCAGTTATGAAATACTTCACAAAATCCCAGGATTCGTTAAGAAGAAGCGAATCCTTGTTCAGCATTAGGTAATTGCTGTATCCTATGCTCGATCCGTTTGAACCGGAGGAAGGCCATCCGATAAATACCGGAGCCGCATCAAAAGTCGCATAAGAACTGAAATAATCGCTCTTGAAATCGGTAATGGACAGGTTTTTAAGTCTGACCAAACCGTCCATATAAATATGGTCGTAATTGTTCCAGTAAAAGTCAGCATATTCACCGCTATAGTCAACAAACTCCGGTAAAGTAAGCGAATAACCGATCAGTCTGTAAAATCCGGGATCGTTGAAATCACAGCTGCGTCTGTCAATATCGATCCATTCATATCCGCACTGATCGATAATGTCTGAAACGAACTCCTGACGGGAGGTATAGAGATTAAACATTTTATCCCCATTGGAATCGGCATTATCTGCATACTCTATGAATTCATCCACTGTCCAGGAGGTCATCCCGTCAAGATACTCAGGTGACCCCATCAAAGTATTAACGGTAAAAGTAGGAATAACCTGATAAAGATTTCCGTTTACGGAAACCGCATCAAATACATTGGTGCAATAATCATCTGCAGACATTGCAGAGTCGGAATCGATAAGTTCACCGATATCGGCAAGGAGCTCCTTATCAACAAGGCTCCTTACATCCATCTCACTCATATAATCCACGGATACGATATCAGCCATGCGTCCGTTCATCATATCCTCATACATCTTATCAATACCGGCATTATAGTTTTCATATGTTGCATATACCGAATAATCCTTGAAGACTATCCTGCAATCCTGACCCGAGGTATTGAAATCTATGATCCTGTCAAGCAGATCCCTGTATAAATTGTTGCCTGCAAGAATAATGACCTTGCTCTTTTTAACGGAAGCGGGATCAACCGCTTTACAATAGGCAATACTCTGGGTATTGTCAGTATAATAGAATGCTGCATAGAACTCATCAAGTCCGTTCAGGGATACGAAGTGAGAACATCCTTCCGATGCAACATCGGAATTGACGTAATCCATGAAAAGGGCACCTTTTTCATCGGTTCTCCAGGACTGAAGACCGGAAGAAACTGAAAAGATGATATCTCCGTCATCGGTTGAACCGGCTGCATAATTTGTACCACCGCCCAGAAGCTTAACTTCAGATTTGTCGGTTATGCCGAGAGTTTTGGTATCAATCTCAGAAGCATAGACTACACCGTCATTTTCATAGTCCCAATAGATGGCTACAGGCTTATCATCGATCGAAACAACCGATCCAAGATATGATGTCCATTCGCCGGGATCATCATTTTCCGCAATAACGGATTTCTTTATATCATCAAATCTGTCCTTGCCGTAAAGAACGGCCTTCTGCTCGTAAATGTCATCATTGTAATAACCGTAATACATCAGAAGCGAATCGTCCGAAAGATATGTTACATAACTTACATATCCGCCCTTAACATCAATCGGGATATAAATAACGTCGGTGCATTCGCCTTCCGAATTCCATCTGACATTAAAGTACTCTGTCAGACTATCCCCTTTATCGTTATATCCCCATATTGTAAGAAGAGCCTCATAAGAACCGTCGGAATCGCGGTTAAAACAGCCGTAGGAAATATCCTCGACGGCTTCACATTTGATCTTATAATCATCAATAAGCTCCATGGGGAAATCGTATCTTATGCCCTGAATATCCTCATTGGCTTCGACCACTTCGGTCTTTTCATTTTCATAATAATCATTCCCGACAGGCTTGCTCAGATGAAAAGAATCCTTAAGATTTCCTGCATTATCATAAAGCTCAATATAGTAAGCATAATTGCTGTAGCTGTCATTGTGTGAATAGACGTAATAAACACCATCATCGGTCTTTCCGCCTTCAACATAATATCCGTCGTTACCATTGGGTGAATCGATCCTGATAACCTCATAGACATTCTTGGCCGCAAGCGACGCATTTGCATAAAGCGGATCATCCTCGTCCACGGGTTCGGTCACTTCAATTTCCTCATCGGATCCGTTTTCGCTGACATCGGTATCCCTGTCTACCACTTCACCGGCTCCCTTACAGGATGCCAAAGAAAAAATCATAGTAAAGATAAGGAATATTCCAATGTATTTTCTGAGATTCTTAGTCATAAACACCTCTTCTGAGATAATATTACAAAGCCAAAGACATTATACCAATTTATTGCCCGTGAAACATTTAAGATATTATTAATGTAAATCGGACATGTTATTCATAAAAAACGGAGAAAGCCATGCCTTCCCCGTTTTTTCCATTATTTACTTGCTTGCACAGATATTACCCAGATTCTGTCTGATTTTGCGGTAGATCTCAGGTCCTTTTTCATTCCTGTAGAGCTTCTCAATCTCATCGTGGATGTCAGCTAGTCCCTTTTTCCCGCCCGCTTTACGTATAATATCCGCTATTTCGACTATCCTATCAGCCGGCTCGTCGGGAAGAAGAATCGACAGCTTAGATTCTATTGTGGGACGATCAAGCGTAACATCGTCTCCTCTTACTGTCAGTTTAGGCTCCTCCGGAATTGATGTTTCAGGTGACATAGATCCAGAGATGATCACATCATCTTCGTTTACAGTCAATTTAGAGTCCTGCATAGGTTCTTTAGCCGGTGCTATGGTCTTAGATTTAGACTTAGGCTGAGGCTTATCCTGAGATAGAGCGGATTGTTGAGGCTTTGCCAGAGGCTGTACGGTTTGTTTGGATTCAAACTGTTTAGTCGGCTGCTCGGCCTTTGACTGCTCGGCCTTTGGTTTTTTCGGAGCAGGCGCTTTAGCCTTGGGCTTTACTCCGAAAATTGATTTTTTAACCGGTTTTGCCTGCTTACCCGAGACCTGAAAAGCTGTCTTTCTCGTAACATCTACATCTCTGCCTTCCCAGAACTTGATGACGGCATCATATCCGCTATCGTCCGATATAATACAGTAGTCTGCATTTTCGTTATTCCGGATAAGATATCCAAGATATGAAACAAGCTGAAAATCAAGGCCGTTCTTACCCGTGTGACACTGTATGAGTTCAACATTCTTTCCGGATGAGATGACCCCGTTTAAGTCTTCATATTTTATATTTCCGGAATTCTCGGTATAAAACACATAGATCTTATCATTCTCGGTCATTCTGTCCAGAAGCAGCGTCCATACGGTCCTGACATTTTCAGTATCGATCAGATACACTGTATGATCCATCAAAGGTTCCTGCACTTCAGTTTTTCTTGAAAAAATCGACATTCCTTTCCTCCTTTCATTAAGATTTTCACAGAAAAAGGAGCCTGCTTTCGCAAGCTCCCTTAAGTCCTGCAAATCTATAATGCCTTAATAACTCTTAAAAAGCAAGTAAATACGGTTGGTTTACATAAATTATCTAATGATTTAATGTACCGAAGCTCTGTTATGAAGCCAGATATGCTTCAACGTCTCTGTCTATAGCAGCCGCTGCTTCTTCAACCGATAATTTACCGTCAAAATACTGATGAGCGTATTCAAGAACTATCTGTTCGATACGATAATCCATGAACTCCATACGACGACAATCATTGATATTCTTAACGATCATATCAGCTTCTTCATCGGTAACCATTTCGGCAATATACTCAACACCGTCTCTGTAATAGGAATCGGCAGAAAAATACCTGTAATCACCGAATCTTACCGTTGTCCATTGATCAAAGCCCGATTGAGTTACCGGAATGCCGAGTGTCAGCTGATTCTGGTATTCGGGAGTCAGATATTTCTTGATAAATGACCAGCATTCGTTTGTATAAGCTCTACCCGAAATGATCATAAAGGAATTATCTGCAGATATTACTCCGGAACCAAGTTCCGTTCCGATAGGAAATCCGAGATCCACATAATTGTTGCGAAGTGACACAATAGCTTCATAATGCATATTTCCTATGCCGTTGCAGATCTGATCTTTAAGAAGAACGTCACAAGGTTCAATTCCCCAATAATACATGTTGTTCGCTTCACTTATATCTTCAGGAAGACGGGATGCATATTTAAGAAATGTAATGAATTCATCACTGTCAAATGAAGCACTGCCGGATTTTGCATCCACATAAGAAAAACCGTTAAATTCAACAACTCTTTTAAGAAATGCATCTTTATGGTCAAGCATGAAAAACATAGAATTAGCATCTGTGGAATCAGCATAATCCATAAATGTATTAATATCCCATTTAACATCCGAAAGTCTTCCGGAATCACCGACAACAGTTCTGTATGTGTATGAAGGAACAATAGAATATATCGAATCACCCGAATAGAATAAGGAGCTTGCTTTATCGGTAAACTTGGAATCAGAAAGGTCACTGTCCTTGGATACTATATTCTTAAGATCAACCGGTAATCCCAAAGAAACAAGCTTGGAAGTGAAAATTTCATCGTTACCCGTAGTATTAAGTATAATATCAGGCTTAAATCCGCCCAATACATCCTCTTTAAGAAGACTCCAGCCTTCAAGAGGATCCTTTTCAAGACTTTTATCCGAGTAATCGATCACAGTAATATCAACTTTATCATTTTCGGAATTAAATGCAAGAACATCACTCATGAGATCAAAATCAAGGTCACTTGATGCAATGACAATGGCTTTCTGATCGGAAACGCTTACATCACGAATAAAACAGGAAAGTACAGTTTTGTTCTCGGCATTTCTGTATATTCCTGAAAATGAATCGGAATTAATGATCTGAACATGATCAAATCCATACGAAAAAATACCTGAATTGATAAAACTGAAATATCCTGATAAGTACTGATTATTATCATCAGTATGTATGATTCCGGAAGTTGTTAATCTATAAAAATTATTGTTTAAATCCTTTATCTCAGAATCATACAAAGAATAGGAAGCTGAATAATCATCCTCTACAGGCGATACCGATATACACTTTCCGGTGTTATCCCAATTCACGCGATAATACTCGGAAATAGTATCACCCATACCGTTTTCAAGTGCATAAGTAATATATACATTACATACCGATGAAAATGCTCCTGATACGTCGAAAGAATACTCACTGTAATTTACAAAGCAATCATAATCATTCGAAATATGGTCAAGCAGCCCCAGATCACCACAAACGGATGAAAATGATAATGATCCGTTATTCACTGTAATAGGCTTATCTACGTTATTAAATATCCCCACATTTCCGTTCTTATCAAGAGAAACCAGATAATCAACATTTGCTGCAGATGAATAATCATAAGAAGACAGGATATATGAATATCCTGAATCATTACAAACTCCCGCACTTTTATAAAAATCACCGGGAATAACTGAAGTATCAATCAATACTTCATGAAATCGCCCATCGCTGAGATAAGATGCATCGGAAATATCATTGCCAACAGGAAGTTCTACTTTTTTTCCACATCCGGATAAAACCAGCAAGATAGAAAGAGATAAAATAGATAATAATATGCTTTTAGTTTTCACATTAACCTCTGTAATATTTTACAAAAAATTAAAGCCGGAGAATAAATCCCCGGCTTTAAATTTTTGAATTAATTAAACATTGAAGTATACATAAGTATCAAGATCAAATGTTCTGGTTCCTGTAGTAACTGTACCGGCTGCACCATTAATGCTTGTTGCACAAGGATAATCAGTTATGAAATGTAATCTGTACTGAGTTCCTGATGAAAGCATGTCAGTATTTAATCTGACAATCTCAAGATTCTGATTCTTGAATCCGTGAAGATTCTCAATATACTGACCAACAGGGTATGATCTGGTATCGGTAGGATCATCAAATCTTATAGTGCTAACACCATTATAACTGCCGGCATTCTCAGTCCAATCATATCCGTTAACAACATTATTGACAGTCTGCCATGTGTCGTGCTCAGCATCTACACATTTTTCAACAACACACTTAACCCAATTATGGTTATTGAAGTTACAGCCATCAACAAATAATCCCATTCTATAATCACTGTTTTTAGGTACGGTAACAGAATCGGATGCAGAATCTGTTAATCTAAACTTTGAAGAGCCGGGATTATATACATAAGGAGTAGCAGAAGGAACATCGCCGGAAGTTCTGAACTTCAATTCATCCTTACATTCACTGCCCTTCCATACCTGATATTCAAGGTATATATCATATCCCTTATCAAGATCAAATATGGTTGTTGATGCATCTCTGAGTCTTCTGGAAGCTTCAGCAAATGAATCGGTAATATTACCATTAGGACTTGAATATACAAAGAAGGAATTATATGCACCGGATACATTCTCTACATACTTATTCTGTGAAGGATCCCAAACATATGAAGGTCTGTAGTAAAGAATAGTCTTATAGGTAAAGGTGTTAATATTAATCTGCTCATCAGAAGTTCCGGGATATGCTGTCTTTATTGCCAGTCTAAGCTTTGCCTGGAAATTAGGATCATAGAAAGCAAGCATACATGCGGGAGTGCCTCGTCTGACACCGCCGCCTACATCGGTGAAAGGAGGATATCCGCCTGAACCCTTCTTTATCTTGATAACATCGAAGTATGCATGATTACCTGCAACAGCTCCGCCTGAACCGTAGGAAACATTAAGTCCAAATGCTTTGGGCTTGTTGTTTGCAGCAACGGAAACACCACAGCCGGCTTTCCAATCAGAGTTATTGGCATTTCCGGAAAGTGAACCGGAATGATCGGCAACAACTACAACATAAAGGTCTTCGGTAAGATCCTGATTCAGTGTAACCTTAACTGAAGGAACGCCATCTGCAGAAGAAGTGCTTACAGTAGCAACGCTTGAACCGACATTACTCCAATGACCACCGGTATAAGAAACAGCAAATACCTGAATTGATGCAGGATCCTTATAGTTATAAGGGGACTTATCAAAATCAGCACCCTGTACAGATTCATCTGCCTGATTGGTAATTCCGAGGCTTATCTCACTCTCGTAAACAGAACCTGATTTTCCGGTTTCACCGGTCTTGGCTTCCCAAAGCTTAAGATTACCTTCACCTACAGATACACTCTGGTAAGTGCCCATAGCATCCTTATAACCCTTGAACTTACAATCGGTTACTCTTCTGATCTTAATGGCAAGTGCCTTTGTATCAGATCCACCGGGAGCAGTTGCGGTAAAGGATACACTTTCGGTACCGCTTGCACCTGCATTTGAACTAACAACACACTCATATCTTCCCTCTGAGGCATTCCAGGTGGGAGTAGTTATGCTGGTATTGGTAAGTCCGGAAGTGTTTGTGGTAAGGGTATAACTTGAATCGGTAGGATCGAAACCACAGTTATCAATATAGATATAGAAAGTATATGCAGCAGCGCCTGTCTGTCCGGGCTCAAGAGTGACATGAGCTCCGCCGAGACGTGATACTCTTTCAAACCTGATAACAGGTCGTGCATTTACAGCTGCACCACCCGTAGAAATAAAGTCGTGGCTTCTGGAGGTGGAATCGGTTACCGAACGATAAGTTCTCTCACTGACATTAAAATCAACGGAAATCCTGACATTTCTGTCAGTCTTAAATGTATTATAGAAATAACAGCCTGTTACATTCTTGGCAAGTTCTCCGCTGTAAGTATCTCCGCCGGCAACTACATCCCATTCGTCATTAACCTCAACAGCTTCATATTTAAGAAGCTCATTGGCTGCATCGGCGAATACATGAATTCTCATGAGCTTATCGCCTTCGGGATGAATGATATAAAGCTCAGTAAATTCACCTTCATCAAATTCACCGGGCTCATATCCGCCACCGGGTGCAGCTGTAGGATTAACTGCAACGGCGTCTACGATCCAGTCGCATATAAGATTAGATGCTACCTGAGCTTCCTCCTGGACATTAACCTCGGCAGTCGCTCTGGTATAACTTCTCGAACTGGCATACATTGCACCTCCGATGGCAATTCCGACAACCGCCAAAATAGCCATAGAAATGATCAGTTCGACTAATGAAAGACCGGCTGAACCAATTCCTTTAAATAGTTTCCTCATTGTAAGCTCCTTTTTGCAAATAATGCAATTAATATGCTCTGAATGAATAAATATTATGTCAACAATTCAAAACAAAACTAACCTATCACCTATAATTTATCAAAAAAATAATACAAAATCAATAAATCATATATAAGAAAACAGGTTAAATATGGTTAAATTATAAGCGATTGACTTCTACTCTTCCGGTAAAGCTGTCAATTTTGACTTCCATAGTCCTTCTTCCGTTAGTAATCTCAATACGTGAAACCTGATCTCCCATATCGGTTCTGACACTTCCATTACTTCTGGAAAAATAAATCTTAACAGGATTGGTACTGCCTCTGACAGTCAAAATTTCATCGGTACCGCCGGAATAAAACACATGAAGTTCCAATGCGGGATGGCCAACCGAGACCTCATCACCGTATGTATTGCCGTCTACATGTATCTGTACATAAACATAATCACCGGCATCCTGATAAATCTCAATAAAACCGTTTGATTTGCCCATAACAAGATTTCTGGTCTGTTCAAGGGAAGAAGCAATCTTCTCAGCACATGAAGAAACCTGCTTGTCGGTAGCAACGGTTGTGGATAGCAATACCGCACCTCCGATAATCGCCATGATTGCTACGACGATTACGATCTCGACAATAGAAATACCCTGATTATTCAATTTTGTCTGATGTTTTTTACTCATAATTTAATTATTCTTCCAATTTACATAATAAATTAACTGATAAACATTCCAATCAAAATCAGGATCGGTAAGTCTTCCGCCGTCACCCCAGTCAAACGGAGGGAACTGAATCGCAATATCGGTGGAGATCATGGAGGTGTATCCGTCATTGACACATACAACGCAGATATTCTTGATCAGGATTCTGCACTTATCGGCAGGCTTAAGATTGGTATGAGCGTCATCTGCCCAAATATCCAGTTCTACAAAATTTCCGGCATCAGCGGTTCCGTAATTGCCATCCAAAGTTCCGGTCGATAAAGGACTGTAGCAAAGAATGTAATAATCGGGATTGGTCGCGGAAACAAAATAATCATCATCTGCGAGAAGAATCTTATCAACAAAAGCTGAAGCGGAAGCATAACCGGTTGCCTCATAGGCGACAACATCATTATTATTCAGTACTATATTCGCAACAGGAACTCCTGTCGTAGCTGCATTTGTAGGATCGGATCCCGAAAGATTATGAAGGATATTCTTTACAAATTCAACATCGGAATCGTTGGGAAGAACTTCCGTAATATTATCTTCGATGGCATCACTATGAGCGTAATGAACAAGAAGAATATTCTTCAGTTCATCATATGTATTTCTATAGAAATCTTCTCTTCTAGCATCATAATCGGCAAGTGAAGCATACTTGGTATTTGTCGTCATGAATGCATTATTCAAGGCCTCGGATACAGGAATGACAAGATTGCCCTGCATGCTCTCCAGAATGTGCTCACCATGATAGAATGATTTCTTGGTCTGATAATCATTCTTCTTCATTCTGTAATTGACTCCGGACATATAAAGTATGACCGTAGCAAGAATACTGACAAAGAGAAGTATAATGATACATACGATCAATGCCGAACCCTTGTTGTTGTCTTTTAATTGTTTTCTGAAGTTTCTCATACTCATCACCAATTAACAAATTCAGCGGTCATAGTTTCTATGGGGGTTTCTCCCGTATGGGTGTGCGTATCGTTTCTGGCAAATACTTCAACGGTTATCTCGATCCTGGGTACAAACATAGGAATTGAGGATCCGACACCGCGAAATGCACTATACATAGGAAGAACAGCTTTGTCTCTAAGGATAGGCGACTCACCTCTGGGCGATGTCTGGCAAAAATATGTCGAATACTTTGTAGCGACATAATCACCGCTAACAGGACCGGCATTAGTATGACCGGAGCGTTCTGCGTATGTCATATTAAAGCATCCTAATGAAAAGTTAGCATTTATAACAGGCTGATATGCAGCAGGCATATCATCACCATCTGTGACATTCCATAAGAAGTTATGATACAGATCGGTGTATATGGATCCTGCACTCGTCATATTGACAGTGGGAACATAATGATCATCAAGTGTTTCAAGGTTTATGCCGGGATTAGCAGTAGCATCATCAAGATCGGCATTGTACTGCTTGAAAATATAGCACTCAAATCTTTCATCCTGAGCTGTGCCGGCATAATATGAAGTGTTCATCTGATTATCAATATCAAATTCGTCTTCAAATTTTGCAATGGTATTGCACTGAGTTGATGTAGGGCAAAGGGTATAATCGTAGGAAGGATAATAATATATATAACATGCGGGGGAAATAACAGGAGCGGTAGGTCCACCGACCAGCCAGTCATCGGTAAATCCCAGAGAAGCATGATATATGGCCGTGGATGTACTGGGAGTAGCTGTACAGGTTACATTATATCCACCGGAGTTTGTTTTAAGAACTATCTGATCAGAAAAAGCTCCGAGGTTATCTACATATCCTTTGTAATAATAATCAACCGACAATTTTACACCATCATCACTGGCTGTTATGCTGAAGACTCTCTTAATATACAGATTCTTGATAACGAAATCGTCACGATTAAAATAGTCCGTGCCATCGGTACTCATACCGGGACCGGCAGTAACAGTACCGTTCTGAATAACATCAATGTAAAGCTGATCAAGCACTTCGTCCTGAGCCACCGCATCCTGGGCCAGAAGTGTATCGGCATTGACGAAATTACCGGTTGCACCGGAACGCATGGAGATCATTGAAGAATAATCGGTATAAGAAACCGAACCCGCTCCGTCTTCCGCTTCCTTGATGGTTACAACAACATCATAAGCTCTTCTTGTGGTGCTGCCGTTATCGACAGCATCATTAACGACTGCTCCGGCGAATGTTGTAGCTTTTACATCGTCAAAATGGTAAACATTCGTTGAGGGATGAGAATTACCGGACATGGAGAAACGTGCATTAGCTGTAAGAATGCTACCGTCAGCAAGGGCATCCGATATCGTCTTAAAGTCGGTATTGGATCCCTTGCATTTTTCTATGATAGCCTGGGCGATACCTGTGGATTGCATCGTCTGCTGAGCTTTGAAATTAAAGCCGGTTGAATAAACAAAGGCATAAAGCATGGGAATAATGGCCGCAACAAATATAGCAAGTGCAACCAGCAGTTCCACCAGTGTCATACCGATATTATTCTTGATCAATCCACATTTTTTCATAATTTTCCCTCTGGATCAGAAATCAGTCTGATCAACCTTCAGTATCTTCTGAACTAGCAAATCCGGATCCGCTTATTCCGAACAGGTTCTCAAGACCGGTCTCATACTCGTTAACGGGAGGAGCTGTATAGTCGAGTCCGGCACCCTGGACGAAATAGAATGAAAGCTGTGAAGATCCTTCAATATAGCCTTCGGGATTGATCTGATATTTCATCTGGCCGATAGCAAGATTGTAATCTCCGTTTGCTATCTCTCTGATCATGCCCTTAAGGCCTTCATAAGTAATTCTGCCTTCATATGTAACATTGTAACTGTAGAAATCAATCTCATCCTGATATTTCTCAATATCAGCAGCAACTACAGTCTCTTCGGGAACCTGTTTGATAATGCTTGGAGACTCAAATCCGATGGAAGTGAGTTCAAGCTTCTCTTCGGATCCACGGACAAGATTATATGCCTCGAAAATACCGTCTTCGGATCTGACAACAGCCTGATAGTGTGAGAAGATCTCATCCATTGAAGCGATCATTTTCTCTGTATCGGCTTTATTCTGTTCTTCGGTCAGAAAATACTGTTCAAGTTCTGCAATCCTGGCTTCGAGATTACTGCTGTCAACATCAAGCTCGGCAGCTTTTGCTTCAAATTTCCTATATCCAAGGAAGAAAGCGACACCGCAAAGTACAACCATCAAAAAGACGGTAGTAAAAAACTTTGATTTTTCATCAATCTTAACGTTCTTCATTACTCTTCCTCCTCAGATTCAGCTTCACCTTCACCTGTAACATTGTTCAGAATAACAACTTCATCAGCAGGAGTATAAACACAACCGACTGTGAATGAAACGTATTTTCTTACATAATAAGGTTCACCGGTCTCACTATCTATTCTGAGATAATATGTACCGATGGGCTTAACGCTGAGAGCGGTACCATCTTCATCCTCTGTGCCTTCAATAACAAGAACGGGTTCTTCCTCTTCTTCGTCGGCATCTTCTGCATCCTTGTCCTTGGGAGCTTTCTTTTCATCCTTACCGGTCTGATCGATGACGGTAAATCCGAATGTTTCAAGAGCAGTTACCTCTTCTTCGGAAAGAACATCTTCACGCTCTTCAATGGATGCAACAACTACATCCTCAACGGTATCGAATGTTCTGAGAGTTTCAATAATACCGATTGCGGTATTTCTGTCGAGAACGGCAACATTCATGGCGAACATGCTGTCATCGGTCCTGAACTCGGAAATTACCATATTGGAAGGCATCTTCTTTTCAAGTTCTTCAAGGAAATCAGCAATGTTATCGGATGCTCTCTGAGTTGACTGTTCGCCTGAATAAACCTCTCTGTACATATCAAGTACAGCGGAATACTTCAGATATATCTGTTCGGATTCCTCATATCTCGCTTCCGTAACCTTAAGAGAATCATTTCTCTCTTTGGAAGAATTGTAATCAAGGAATCCCTTCCCGAGCAGTGCCAGAATGATAACTATACCAAGCACTACAACAAGAGGAGAAATCTTACTGTAATTGGTAGCATTCTTCTGCCTGTTGGACTTTGCTCTCGAGAAGAATCCTACAGGAGCATAGATAGCTCCGATTGAAGCGACGTAATTATAAAGGTCGGCATTGTCACCGAGAACGGAGTAGGATACATTCTCAAGCTTTCTGAGAACACTGACCTTAAGTCCGAGTTCGTTGGAAAGCAGATGTGAAATACCGTTTATTGATCCACCGGCACCGCATACATAGCAAAGATCGAGAGGATTCGAAGAATTGGTTGAATTGTAGTAATTCAAAACTCTCTGAATTCCCTTTACAAGATCTTCGAGGCTGTCGGTAACAGCCTGGCGGGCATTGGTCATAGCCTGGCCTTCTGAAGGCTCGGGCATATCTTCATTGTCAGTGATCGCGGTTCCTTCATTAAGAGTCTTGCGGATGCAGGCCCTCTTCATAGCGATATTGCGGGCATCAAATTCGCTTACAGCCTGGAAAGCGGGCTGATGCATGATCTCCTTGATCGCAGGAAGGAAACCGAAACCGATGTTTCTCTGAAGGAGAAGGCTCTCATTCTTGATAACGAGAACCGAAGTTGCATTCTCTTCAATCTTAAGAACCATCTTGCACTGAGTCTTATTCTCAGACTTCAGAACCTGATATACGGAGTTGGCAACGTTATCGACCTGAATAAGAACAAGTCCGCATGATGCTGCCAGCTGTTTATAGCTTTCAACAAGATTATTCTCGGCAGCCATGATGGATACACGGAGCTTTCCGGCATCTTTTCCTTCATCAATGGTTCCGAGAACGGTGTAAGCAACCTGATAATTGTCAAGATCGATGGGGAAATAATCAGACAGGTTAGTCTGAATCATCGAATCAAGCTGCGCAGCTTTCATCTGGGGAAGCTGCTGTTCACGAGTTACGATCTTGGTCGAGGATATGGTGAATATGACATTCTTGGTACCCTTGATCCTGTTAGAAACCAGAGCCGTTCTGATTGCATTAGCAACGGCATCGGGGTTGATGAGATATCCATCATTGATGGAGTTCTCGGGAGTGTTGCAGACTACATGATAATAAACCCTGGGGTTCTGAGTCTTGTAGTCCATCTGGACGATACGGATGGTCGTGTTACTGAGCTCAATACTTAGAATCTTTGAAGCCATATCCTACCCTCTTTAATAATTTATTATGAACAGATTTCCGGATCATCTGTTTCATTCAAAATAAGATAAAACCAGCCAAGAGGCGATCCAGATATCCAAAATATCCGGATATAATTCTTTCACCGATCAAAACGGCTATAACAATTCCCGCGGAAAGATAAGGACCCATTGCAAGCACATGAGACTCTCCGCTAACCTTCATGCGCGTCAAATGTATCACTGAACCTAAAAGACAACCAAGGAAAAAGGCCAGAACGATCAGTTTCCATCCAAGCAGAAGCCCTGCGGCTCCCATGAGCTTGATATCCCCGCCGCCAATGCCTCTTCCTTTGGTTGCGTAAAAGATCAAAAGTAGTGGAACACTTACTGATACCAGGCCGATAATATATTCAGGCCAGGAATTGTGGTCGTTGATGAACTCGCAGACCACTCTTATCGTACCCAATACCAGTATAAAAATATTAAATCCGACCGGTATTTCGTACGTACGAAAATCGATCACACTCAGTGCGATCAAACTGCTGAATAATCCGCAAAACAGAAGGGTTGTAATTGTCAGATCATAGAACAGAAAAGATAATAACCACAGAATTCCGTTCAGAAGCTCTATAAGAGGATACTGAGCCGAAATCTTAGACTTGCATTTCCGGCATTTGCCGCCAAGTGACAACCAACTGAATATTGGTATGAGATCATACCATTCAAGCTGATAACCACAGCTCATGCAATGAGAGCGGGTCTTCACAAACTCTTCCTTCTTCGGGATACGGTAGATCAGCACATTTAAGAAGCTGCCCACCGTAATCCCAAATAGGAAGACGATTATTCCGATGTAAAGCCGGAATTCAAACATTAAGATAAATTATGATGTAGCGGTCTTGTAGTCAGAAGCGCCAGCCTCGGTGGTGAGGGTGTGGCCAGCAAGAGTTACAAAGCAGGTTCCGTTTACTGCATCATAGGAAGCGGTAAAGGTTGATCCCTTAGCGATTGATCCAGCACCATAAGGAGTCTCAGCGATAGTGGTAGGATTGCCGGACTGAGGGTTGATGTTTCCGGAACCGGAAATCTGGTTATCAGCGATGTCAGCAAGAACTGCTTCTCTGATCTCCTGAGCGGTGGTGATGTCACGGCTTCTTCTGGACTGCTCAACGTACTTGATGAACTGAGGTGCAAGAACACCAACGAGAACTGCCATGATAGCGATAACGATGATGAGCTCTACGAGTGAAAAACCTTTGTTGTCCTTCTTCATAATAATTTCTCTCCTTTTAAATTGATTGGTTTTTATATCTCAAACGCCTCTGCCCTTCTACAAAGGCGATTGATTCGAAAGGTATTACAGGTTGTCGAGTCCCTGATACATTGCAAGCATTGGAGCCATAACCGCACCGATCAGTACGCCAACTATTGCTGCAAGTACGATAATGATCATAGGCTCGAGCATTGCCATGAACGACTGAACTGCCATCTCGACTTCTTCTTCATAATACTCAGCGTTCTTGTTGAGCATGTCCTCAATGTTACCGGTTTCCTCACCGATCCTTACCATGTAGTAAACCATGGGAGGGAATATTCCGGCTTCTTCGAGAGGTCTTGAGAGTGCCTGACCTATTGTGATCTCTTCTCTCGCATGTTCAAGAGCTTCTCTGAAATAGATATTGCTCATGACTCCGGAGGTGATATCTACCGCCTCAACAAGAGGAAGACCTGCGCCGATAAGAGTACTGAGTGTTCTGGACATAAGAGCCGATGCACTCTTTACGGTTATATCATGGGTAAGAGGAAGCTTGATAGCTATCTTACCGAAGAAGTGCTTACCCTGATCGGTGTTCTTGAACGTGATGATTCCGAATACGATCGCGCCTATAAGGGGAACGATAATGAACCAGTAATTCTTCAAGCCGTCGGACATTGCGACAACCGCTTTGGTGATTGCGGGAAGTTCGGTATCAAGTTCTGCGAACATTGAAGTATATGTAGGAATAACTACTTCAAGCATTACAACGACAACCGCGATAGCAACGATAACAACGATTATGGGGTAGATCATAGCCTTCTTGATGAGAGCCTGGGTTCTGGATGTACGCTCAAACTGCTTTGCCATACGGTCAAAAGCTATATCGAGTGAACCGGAAGCCTCACCGGCTGTAACCATGCTGATAAGCAGCGAAGGGAAAATGGTGGGGAACTCAGCCATAGCACCGGAAAGTGTCATACCGGTCTCGGTGCTGGTCCTTACATCGAAAATCGCTTCCCTGAGTTTCTTATTCTCGGTTGATTCTCCAAGCATCTGGAGCGAATCGAGGATTGTGACACCTGCTCTGATCATCGAAACGAACTGACGACAGAAAACCGAAAGATCTCTTACATTAGGTCCTTTGGTAAGATCAAAATTAAGATCCTTGCTGATAGCGCTTCTGGAGCCTACGCTTACAACGGTAAGTCCCTGAGCTTTAACGCTGTCTCTTGCTCTATCAATATTGTCCGCTTCGAGGGAACCTTTGATGAGTTTTCCTTCAGCATTAATAGCTTCATAAGCAAAATTTGCCACAACCGAAACCTCCTAGGAATTCTTGTTTACGTTTGAAATAATACAATTTTTTAATGAAATATTCAACATTTATTCACAAAAAACTTAAGGTTTTCTTAACTTTATGCAATTAGTATCAAAATCATTTTTGTTAATTGTGCACAATGGACAAGAAAGTGCTTCAAAAAAATGCTTATTAATCAAGATTTTGCTTTTCTTCTTTTTTTTCATCGAAAAAAACATATATGACCATTGTGATCAAACCGATAAAACTGACAATCAATGCAGGTTTCAGACCCGGCGTAAAATATGAAATACTGATATCATGCGTACCTGCGGAAACAGGAACCGAAAGCACACAATCCGCGTAACTGCCGTATTCCGTGGGGATTTCGTCAATCTTTATCTCATATCCGGCTTCGTAAGGTAAGAATATTGCAAGGTTACAATCTTCATCAGCCGTGATCGATGACACTATAGCTTTTGGGGAATAATCAACATTACGCAATCCAATGTCTGTAAGCGTTCCGACCGTGTTTACAAACAGCTCGTCATCAAATGAATAAAAGAATATCTCATTTTCGATATCATCTGTTTCAAAGAGGAAATTAAGGGTGGAACCGTCACTGTATCCGAGATCTACTATGTAACGGTCGGGAGCATCGGTATAATAAGCAACCAGTGCGCCCTCAAAATACAGATAATCATTACATCCCTGCATATTATTCCTGTAGTAATCATTGGGTGAGATATACATGAATATGTGTTTACCCGCTTCGGGATAAATGGTTATTTCTTTAGCGAAAGCGATATTCTCATCTATCGGCGAAGCATCCTTGTCTTCTCTCTCACACCGTATGAATACATCCTCACCGGTAAAGTCATGATAAAGGTGATTCAGATTGCTGAACACATCATTGGATACGGCCTGTGAATAAGTATCATCCGTATAAAGATATCCGAGGGATCCCTGATAAGGATTCCTGTAAAGTGCAAAATCTTCTGTGTTATATACAAGCTCATACATGCTGAACATAAGCGAATACTCAGTGCTGGAGCCTATACTGTAAGCTACCGCACCGTTGACGTTCAATACGGAAGCGGATACAGGGCATAATCCGCAATCACTTGTGTAATGGAAGATTGAATTCATTCCGAGATCACGGAAAAACATCGAAATATTGTAGTTATATGATGAGCTGTAATAATCCAAGGAAGGGACATCAAAAACAAAGCCGTCATCATGGGAATAGTCACGATATGAAGCGATTCTGCTCGGATAAGTATAACCGAGTGCTTTATAGATCTCATTCCTGTAATAGAATTCATAATAGTTTTCACTCTTAAGATAACCTCCGGCAAGCCTGTCGTGATCAAGAGAATAAATGCAGTATGCCGAATTGACGAACACATCGGCAGCTGCAAAGAGGCAGACGGCAACATTAAGAGCTTTCGATACTTTTTTCCTATCGGGAAAAAGCACCTTGTCAAAGCTTTCGGCAAATATCGAGATCATAAAAAATGAGATAACAAAAGAATACCTTCCGGGGAAACCGTTAGGCATCCTAAAGCAGTGCCATACGACATCAAACAGGTTGTATGACAAAGAAAGCCAGAAAACTACAGTTACAACAAGCGCAGATATTTTCTTCCGTAAAGATATCTTCTTTTGAAAGAAATAGAGAACAAAAAAGACGGTGATAAGAAGTCCGCAATACAGGGGAGGTGCATCGTTACCTGTAATACCGGAAAATGAAAAAGGCAGAAACTGACGCAGGTTCTGCAAGGGTTCTCTTATAAGTCCGTAATACTTTCTCGATCCCTCCTGGAATTTACCTTTGGAAAGATCGACAAGTACGGGAAGCCACAGCCAGGCAGAAACAAGAGCTGATAATATACCGCAGGAAAACAGCTCCAGAGTATGACGAAAGAATCTTTTCACATCGTAAGACTCACATGCAGCTCTGTAGATATAGTAGATAACACAGTAAAGAACGATCATATAAGCCGTGTAATAATTTGCTATCACGGCATAAGCAAGTGAAATGATAAATAATTCTTTCCTTTTGGAATCGAGAATATTATCGATACCAAGGATCACCAGGGGAAGCATTATCGAACCCGACAGCCACATGATGTCAAGAGAATAAGTGATATTAAATGACATCAGTGCATATGAGACCGAAGATATAAGGATCACTATGGTTTTATCACAGCCGATATGTCCCTTCTTCAGAAAAAGCGCAAAAGTAACGCTGCATAAGGAGATCTTGATCAATGTAAGATAATAGATCGCATCGGCCAATCTGAGAGGATCGAAAAGAAGAACCACAAGATTAATCGGATCGGATGAATAATAAGCCCATGTTCCGAAATATCCGCCACCGAGCGCACCCATAGTCTGGTACATAACGGTATTAAAACCCTGTCCCAGATATCGAAGATATGAATAAAACCCCACATACTGGGCTCCCATGTCCGAAATAAAAATGTTTTTTTCCGAGCCGGGGAAAATACCGTTGGCCATATAAGCAATGACCAATATCAGAAAAGTTATGATAAATGCAGCTATATAGATATATGAACTTTTTATCAGTTTACCTGTATTCATGAATTATTCTCTTCTTTTTTATTATTTACGGCTGATATAACGCAACATGCCGACAGCACGAGCAAAGAAATCAATGATATAACGGCACCCGCAGTCAGACCAGAAGGAACATATTGCAGTTCGATATGGTGTTTGCCGTACTCAAGTTTAAAGCATATCAATGCGCCTTTATAAGCATAATAATCTATCGGTTTTCCGTTGTCACGGATCTTGAAGCCTTTGTCGTAAGGAAGTGTGACAAGAACATATTTATCTTTATCCAGATTAATATCGCAACTGAAGCCCGAACTGATTTCGGTATATCCGGATGCGGCATTTCGCTGAAGAACGGATATAGCCTCCGAGGTAAGTGTTTCGTTCATTGATGCAAAGTAAATATCGGAGGGTTTCTCATCAAAAGTAAACGTTGCGTAATCTCCTGCTCCGAAACCGAGACTTACACAGTAAGGAGACAGATAATTTCCGTAAGCCTTCAGAGGAATACCGTTATAATACACATAATCAGTCTCACCGTCATCAAGACCGTGTATATCTCCTCCCTGTCCGTTATCGGAAACGGCATACATCCAAAGATCTCTTCCTTCATCAACAAACACGGTTGCGCACTCCGAATCTGTCGAATGATCGAGTTCATCAAACACTCCTTCAACTCCGGAAAGATCATAAATGAATTCATTGATGTTTCTGAAAGGGTCATCGGAAAAAGAGGATTCAAACGATGGATCGACAGATTCAATCGAAAACATTACAGGCAAGGAATCAAAATTTTTAAATACATCGAGATCACCTGCGGTAACGAGGTGCTTATAATATGCAGACAGGTCGCTGCCGTATTCCACAAAATAGGTAACACCTAAGGCGGAAGCAACAACAGGTGTGATACCTTCCGATCTCAGAATATGGTATCTGGTATTGAATCCGAGCGAACCCATAAACTCATGAAACTTGGAATTATAGCTCGAAGAGAAATAATCAATATCCGAATATCCGAACAGGATGCCGTCATTATTGGTCAGTCTCCAGTTCTTTACCACCCTATCGTATCCGCTCCTGATCTCATAAGCGGACAGTATCAGTTCCATCGAATCATAAGCTTTCACATATTCGCTGTATTCGGAATAAGGCCCCACGTCATCACGCACCTTTGCCAAAAGGGAAGTCGAATGAACAAGGCATTCCGATATCACAAATACAAATACAAATATATTTACCGCAGGTTTAAGCAACAACGGATGATCTGTTTCTTTCAGTGCATCCGCGGCAAGTATGATGATAAAGAACGAAAAAACAAAAGAATATCTTGAAGGATATCCGTTGGGTTCGGCAAAAAACATCCAGACAATATCAAGAAGTCCGATGCTGAAAGAAAGGATAAAAAAACAGATCACGATCAGTCCGGCAATCTTCTTTTTTACACCGGTCTTTTTATTTACCAGGAAAACGATCATCAGTATCAGAGGAATCAGACCGCAGAATATAAAGGGCAGGGAATATCTTCCCAGTCCGTCATAGTATGGAATAAAGATCTGAGTAATAACCGACAAAGGATTTCTGGTAAAGCCAAGTCTCGGATGCCTGTTCTCTTCCGCTTTTCCTATTATCAGATCACATAGCACGGGAAGCCACGATACTGCCGTAACGGCAACCGATAAGACGCCGCAGATAAAATACCTGAATATACAGGAAAGGAACTCCCTGAATGTATTTCCTTTCAGATACAACCTGTAAATAAAATATATGAATGAAAAAATGATGATTATGTACGCGGTAAGATAATTGAAAACGATCGATAATGAAAGAAAAAGAATAAACCTCCCGTTTTTCCTTTCATCAATGAGCAGATCAAGCCCGTACATAACAAGAGGCAGAAACACGATGCCCCAGAGCCATACGGGGACAATGGTGTAGATGACCGCGCAGCTCATAAGTGAATAGCAAACGGAAAGCAACAAAGGCTTTAATATGCCATGAAGATCAGGGTATCCCTTTTTCAGATATACATATTCCGCTAGTCCGCAGAGTCCGATTTGGAATATTATCATTCCCCATACCGCATAAGGGATATACAGGGCGGGTACAAGGGCAAAAACGAACACAAACGGTCCCGTGTACATCTGAAGCGAGTTGATGATTCCGCTGCCGAGTCCCCCGAGATCCTGATAATAGAGACTGTTCATCCCTGCTGAAGAATTCAGAAAGTTATAGAACGGAAAATGTTCCGAAGCGAGATCGAGAATAAGCGGTGTGTATTTTCCGCCGGGATAGATCCCCAGCAATAAAAAGGCAACAGAAACAATAATGGCAGGTATAATGAACGAACCTCCATAACCAAGTATTCCGTATGATCTGTCCGAAAGTTTATTTTTCATTACGCTCATACAAATTCAAAATGCCGATAAAACTGTCATACTCTCCTATCAAGCTATATGAGCATCCGTTCTTTGCTCCGAGATCATCAATGAACTGCCCGGTTGTCTTGATAAGATGAGGCTTACTGACATAAGTGGTTATATCATATTCCAAAATAGGTTCTCCGAATTCATCCTCCTGTAAAAATCCTCTGGAATTGAGCAGAACAAGACAATCGTCGGGAAGATTCGGAATATCATGTGAACCGGAATCCAGTTCACCCGTAAGCTCTATATAAACATTATTCGAATCCTTTAAGATCGAAGAGATCCAGGTCATATCCCTGGCAGTATTATCGACAACTATATATACATCACGTCCTTTTAATTCTTCGGCCAGTTCTTTATCCCCTGCTCCGTAGAATTTAAAGGAATCGGTAAATACATTTGACCTGAAATCAAGATATCCGATAAGAAGAACAAGTATCGATATGATGACTATATTCTTCGCTCCGGCAAACCTTGCGGATACAACGCCTTTTGCAACAACAGATATATAAAATATCAGGAATATGGTCATTCCCGGGAAGAAATATCTTTCAACAAATCCCATTGTAACAAGTGATGCCGATTTCGGAAGAATAAGAATATATGCTATGGAGACAGGCAGTGCTATATATGCGGAACTATCCATCGATGCAAATAATTTCGTCGACGATCCGTGCAGCTTCTTGATGAAAGACTTCACTTTTCCGACAATGGTCTTCATCCACTTTTCGTTTCTGAACAGAAAACAGATCAATCCGATAAATGCTGTAGCAAAGAAGATCACTCCCAGAGCGATCAGAAGATAGATTGTGGTGAAATTGATATAGAAACCGACAGTTCCCATAAAGAAATGCATATTTGCGGTTGCAAGCTCCCAGGTATAAGGGAATGAATAACCTGCGACGGTTGCTTCACCGGTAGAATGAGGGATAAGCATATGAACGCACTGAAAATACATAGCAAAAAACGCCATGACCGAATAAAGCATTACATAGCAGAGTCTGAGCGAATCCATCCATCTCTTTTTGATCAGGAGCATAACGGCACCGAAGAATGTAAACAGGAAGGCTACCACGAGATAATAATAGTGGGTGAGACATCCCAGCAAACATACAACAGGCAGGATAAAGAAAAGCTTATTAAACTTTTCCGTCTTATATTTCAGCAGCCTGACAATGAGATAAAACAGTGCTACCGAAAGAAACGTAAAAAGCGAATAAACACGAAGATAAAGGAACGCACCTGTTCCGCAGCCCGAGAAAATATAATAAAGCGAACAGATAAAACCGCAGATCTTTGAGTTCGTGATCTCATACGAAATAAGACACACAAAAATGATCGTGGGAATGAACAGGCAAAGATTCAATGCAAATGCATACCACCATGAAAATGTATCCGGAAACAGAGAACATACGAAATGAAGGATGAGCTCGTAAAGAAGAGGCCCTAGGTCTTCCTCTTTATTATATATGACCGAGTCGACCGAAAAGCGCTGGTCCGGGGAAACGGTGATGTAATCATCAAAAACTTCTCCACTGATCCAAAGACCAAGATTCTTGATACCCTCAGGTCCGTATGTTATTCCTACTTTGTTATCCGTATAGACATAGGGGTCATAATAACTGTTGGCAAATCCGTAGCTCCATGTTTCGTCAACGTGATGTCCGTCACGTCCGTTAAAAATGACGATAAGTCTGATAACGGCAACAACTATTATCAGACCGAGCCATATTCCCCAATGAACTTTTTTTATTTTCTCACCAAAACTATTACGGTCCATTTCAGCTCCTTGTTTTATCCGAACACGTAAGCGAGATCATCATGATCGAACATACGCTTACGGCAAGTGTTCTGTATGTAAACCAATAATGTATCCAGGAATGATTGGGCAGCAGAAAATACCAGACAAAGGGTAAACATCCCGTGATCAGACATATGATCAGAAAACTTCTGCCACTCTTACCCATACGGCAGTTTCTGCGGACGATCCCGTACAAAAGAATAACTGCGGCAACAAGTAAAATAAGCAGACCATAAACTGCCTGAACCGAAAGGTTCCTGCGCAGAACTTCAAAATATGAAACATAATCACCGCTGAATGTTTCGGATGCATCAAAGCCGGATCTGACGGATATACTGCTCTTTATGTCGTTAAATGCGTCTTTTCCAAGCAGTGCTGCGGAAATCATCCACTTTCCCATCCACATACCGCCATAGCCTGCCACCCATGAAACGAGTAAAGTCACATATCTTATATGATCCTTCTTATCATTTTCCAAATAAAGCAAAAAGAAATATAAGGCAGGAATTCCGAATGTGAGAACCGGGTATGTCATAAGATCGAAATACGATGTGACCATTCCGATAATGAAGAAGAATGCGGCAGGAAATTCGCCGATGATATTCTTCTTTGAATGATCCGCAAAAAGTATCACAAGACTCAGAACAGTTATCGCAAAAACTGTATTATACTGAAATGACAGTCCGAGTGTTATCGGATTCATAAACAGGTATGCGGCAAGCATAGGAACCGAATACCTGAAAGAGTAACCGGATCTCATCACATAATAAACAAATGAAAACAGCAATATGAACTGAAATAATACGGTCAGATATTTGACCGTACCGAGACTGAAGAAATAAAGAAGGGGTTTCAGGATTATCAGATAGCCATGCCAGTATCTGAAATAATCATATTCATAAAAGGTAAAGCCGTTGTTTTCGTTATAATTTATATATGTCTCATACACGAAATTTGATTCCGGCTGCAACGCTCTCGGGGATTTGATCGACGCGATGAATGCGGTATCTTCCGTTGCATATTCGGCTTCAAGGAGCATGAGGGAATCCGTATAATAATCAGGGACGGTATCGTCATGTCCCGGGATCCACTCTCCGACCGATACAACCGAATACAGGTCTTTCCTTATATGCTCCCGTATCACATCCACAGGAAAGCAATAGGATATCACAAGAAAGAGATATCCCAGTATGTAAAAGGATAGCAACAATAAAGGAAAAACAATTATCTTATGCTTTTTTATATGGTCAGTCATCCGATCCATCTTTTTTATTCAATACCGTAACAAAACATATTATAAAGATCAGCGAAATAATGCTTATTACAACTCCGATTGCAAATCCCGGAGTTTTATATCTTATGACGATATCATGAGTTCCGGCTGAAGCCTTAACAAGTATCAGAGATCCTCTGTATGAAGTGTAATCGGTCTTCTTTCCGTCCAGATATATCTCATAACCGGTCTCATAAGGCAGTGTGATCATAATGTAAGAATCACTTGCAAGTGTTCCCGATGCCCTGATACCTTTTTTATTGATCTCATCGATCACAAAAGCACCCGCATTCAGTCTCTGGGCAGCCTGTTCAAAGGCATCTTTGTCAAATCTGTAGAGATATGTGGTTCCTATACTCGATAACGAAGTATCAAGTGCAAGATCATGAACCGAACCGTCACCGATATATCCGATATCGGAACAATAGCTGAACTCATCATTTCTGTACATACCGAGATTCAGACCGTCCAGATAATAATTTGCATATGCAAATACTTCGCTGAACTTGCCTTCCTTCCATGCATCTTCATAGCGTGATTCATCCGGATATACATACTCGGAATAGAACCAGTAGTTACCGGGTTCCGCAGCACTGAAACGATAATCTGCAAATCCTGCCGTATCAGCCTCATAATATTCCTCGGGAGAAAATGCTATCTCCTCATACTCAACAGGTATGAAGACGGATACATTCTCATTACAAATATCCGAATATAGAGTATTGATGTTTTCAAAGGGAACATCTTCAAATTCCGGCAAATTCTCGGGATCGGTAATATCAATACCGAAGATCAGAGAAAGCCTGTTGGGATTGGTATAGAGCCTGAAGCCTCTGTACTGACCCGCAACATCATAATATGCCGAATAATCCTTATATCTGGAAATAAAATATCCCATATCAAGGAATGATGTGACAGGCGGAGTTACACCGAATTCACTTATGGTATGCTTTGAAGTACCTACTCCAAGGTCGGAAAGGAATTCGGAAACCGCAAGATTATAACTTGAGCTGAACCTTTCAAGTCCGTCAAATCCGAACATTGCTCCGTCATATCTTGAATATCTGAAATCCTGGAAGGTTCTGGCATAATCAAATGAATTATCGCTTTCTTCAATATCCAGAATTCCTTCAACACTGTCTACATATCTGTCGTATTCCTCACGGTTTGCATAGCGCTCTTCAACCGCAAGTCTTGAAATGATATATGATCCGTTGATATTAAGTTCAAAAAATGTATATGCGACAAGTAAAAATCCGATCAGGCTTAACAGACTCTTTGAGATCTTCAGATCGGTTTCGGATATTGTCTTGTATCCCCTTACCGCAAAACAGATCATAAAGAATACAAAAGTAAATGCATATCTTGCGGGGAAACCTATCGGGTCCCTGAAACCGTGCCAGATACGGTCCACAGGTCCGAAGATAAACGAAGCGAAATATACAATAACGATACAGAGACCTGCTATGCGTGCTTTAATATTCTTCTTACCGATAAGGAAAAAGATGAGGGCAAGGATCCAGACGATAGAGCCGCTGAAGATATTGGGAGGTGCGGAATAATCGAGGGTCGAATAGCTGGAGGGTGCAAAATTACCGATGACTTCGAGAAGCGAATTCTTGATAAAAACAAGATTGGAAGATTCGATATCTTCGGATAATTTTCCTCTTGAGAAATCCAGTACAACGGGAAGAATTATAAATGCAGCAAGACCTGCGGAAAGCAATCCGTGAACCGCATAATTTCCGATACGCCTTAAGGCATCCTTGAACGAAAGGTCTGATTCTGCAAGCCTGAAGACAAAATACATGGAAAGAGCTATTACGGTCATATAAGCGATGTAATAATCACTTATTACGGAAAAAGCCAGAAGGAGGATAAAAGGCAGACTCTTCTTTCCTTCTGAAACCTTCTCGGAAAGCATTGCCAAAAGAGGAAGAAACATTACAAGGTCAAGCCACATAGGCGACATTGCATACATAAAGTTATACGACATCAGCGCATAACAGCATGACAAAGCCAGTGTTATAGCGGTGACAGATTTTTCATCACCCGCTTTTAAAGTTTTACGTATAAAAAGAGAACAGAAAAACCCGGAAAAACCAATCTTTGCGAGAGTCATGCAATAGATTGCATCCGGAAGATATCTTGTCGGAACGAAAGCATAAAGAAGATCGAAAGGTGAAATATAAAGTGCTGCGGTACCGTAAAATCCACCGCCGAGCCCTCCCGACATACTGTAAAAGAACGAATTAAATCCCGCTCCCCCGTTTGTTATGTATCCGTAGAGAGCAAGCAGCTGCGCTCTGAGATCATATATGAGCAGGGTATTTACTCCGCCGATCGAAATATTATTATTGTTGTATGAAAGCGCAGCAATAATAACCGGAATGACAAATGTCAAAACACTTACCAGAATATCTTTTTTATCCGTCTTCTTCATGATATTTCCCTAACATACATATTTATCTCATCGGTCACAAGTACAAGAACATATTCATGCGCATTCAGAAAATCTTCCATTCTGTCCTTGTCGCAGATATTATCCTGTGAATTTGAAACCGCTATCAGCTTCGGAGGATTCAGATCCAGTTCGGCAAAAAACTCATCAGACCATCCAAGCTCCTCTGCTGCATCAAATATCGGAGTCTGATACGAAAACCTGGACGCAGCAAGACGGTCTGTCAAAAGATAGTATCTGTCGATGTTTCCGAAATAGATCACCCTGTCATCATTACCTGTATAGTAATCAGAAAAACCGGCAATGTACTCATATGTTTCGGGATAATACTCTTCTCCCGCATGGCTCAGATCGTATATGGCACGCTTATATACATTCAGTGCCTTCGGAGTAAATGCAGTCAGTACGGATAATACCGCCAGAACAACCGTAAGCAATGTAAACAGGGACATTTTCTCCGCTTTCAATTTCGAAAGCAAAACAGCGTAAGGACACATTATAACCGGAATAATAACTATACCATAATGTGAAAAAAGAGTTGATGGCAGGGATATGAGCAAAAGGTCGAACAGAATAAGAGCAATATATCCTGCAGCTTTAATGCTTTTATTCTTAAGAACATAAAATGCACATATGATCACGGACAAAAGTACGGGAATATCGGATAAAAACAATTTAATGCCTCCAAGCTTTGTCGATAATCCCGACTCAGAATAAAGCATATTAAATCCGATATAACAGTCTATAAAATCAGAAAAGATCCCCTTATATAAAAGCCATATAAAAACCGGAAGAAGCATCAGGCACATGCCGAGGATAAACATGCAGATGAATCTCACGACGGGTTTAAGATCCTTTTTGATGAAACAAAATATAAGTACAGAAAGGCACATCGCAGGCCACAGACCTGCATTGTTGGGCCTGAGCAGCAAAACCGCTCCGAATGAAAATCCGCAGATAATAAGACGAAGGTTATCGATCTTGTCATTCTTGAAATAATCCAGAAATATATAAAGCGATACTGCAATAAAAGGAAGCGAATACTCCTCCGTAAAATTGCCGCCGTACATATAGTCACCGAAGGAAGAAAAAGAAATAAGAAGTGTAAGAAGTGAAAGCAGTCTTCCGCTCCAGAGCCTGAAAGACTTGTACATAAAGATAAAAGTGACCGACAAAAAGATAAGCTCGATCAGCCAGATTCCCCACTTCGCATTCACCGTAAGGCCGGCGACATTAATAAGGTACAGAAGAGGTCCTTTATGATCGAAGGTATCTTTATAGGGAAGAAAACCAAGCTTCATCATTTTCGCAACATATTGAAATACTGATGAATCAACACCCTGTTCGCGGTAAACAAATATGTTGGAATTGCTCTGAAGCGAAACGACAAAAGCTGTCAAAAGAACTCCGAGATATGATAAACAATCAATTTTCGAGTTCTTTTTAGTTTCCATTTCTTATAACTTTCCTATAGTGTCTGAAATCGGTAAGACTCTTTACGCCGACACGGAATATCTTCTTAAGATTCATAGATTGCTTTCCGCACTTTCTCGCTTCAAACGAGATCGGCATAAAGGTTATCTTATTCTTATTATATTTGTAAAATGCGGTAAGAATGATATTGGGAAGGGCATAATCGGGTTCGATCATCTCCAGATATCCCTTAAGGGATTCTGCCTTATACAATCTGAACGGAGCGTTTGCATCGGGTACACTGACTCCGAAAAACAGCTTCAGAAGAATACAGACAACCTTTTCGACTACCGCTCTTCCGAATCCGTCTCCCCTGCTGCGGCGAAAACCGAAGATCGCATCATAATCTTCTCTTTTATCCCAGAAATCCTTGAATTCAGCAGGATCAGTCTGGAGATCCGAGTCAGTATGAAACACGTAATCGGCGCCGTTATCAACTGCATACTTATAACCGCAGTAAACGGCAGGTCCATGACCGCCGTTTTTCTTATCTATCACACCGAGTCGCGGATACTTCTCTTTAAGTGACTCAAGAATCTTTAATGTATCATCGGTACTTCCGTCATTGATCACAACGAGACGGGAGCCTTCCTCTTTATCTTCAACGATAGGATGCCACTGTCTTACCAGTTCTTCGATGTTTTCTTTTTCGTTATAAGCAGGAACTATGATGATTAATTTATCCATTAACAGCCTCAAGTATAATCTTAGCCATATAAGAGATCTTTTCTTCGGTCATACCGGGATATACTCCTACCCAGAAACTGTCCTTCATCGCACGGTCCGTATTGTGAAGATCTCCGATAACCCTGAAGCCTTCACCTCTGTTTCTCATTTCATCGAAGCAGGGATGCTTGATGAGATTTCCGGCAAAAAGCATTCTGGTCTGTATTCCGTGTGATTCAATATAATCCACAACCTTGGAGCGCTCGACGCGGTCCTTACAAGTCATGATATATCCGAACCAGCTCGGATCCGAATCCTCATAGCATGTGGGAAGAATCAGCTTGGATCTTGCACCCCCGCTTATAAGAAGATCACCGAGAAGCTTATGGTTCTGTTTTCTCTTCTCAATAAAATCCGGAAGTTTGGAAAGCTGTGCACAGCCTACAGCAGCCTGCATATCGGTAGCTTTCAGATTGTATCCGAAATGCGAATAAACATATTTATGATCATAGCCTGCGGGAAGCTCTCCGAACTGACCGTCAAATCTGTGACCGCAGAGATTATCCCTGCCGGAAGGACATATACAGTCTCTTCCCCAATCCCTCATGGAACGGATGATCTTATTTAACAGCGCATTATTGGTATATACCGCGCCTCCTTCACCCATTGTCATATGATGGGGAGGATAAAAGCTCGAAGTGCCGATATCTCCGATAGTCCCGGTGTATCTCCATTTGCCGTCAATAAAATATCTGCTTCCGAGTGCATCACAGTTATCTTCGATAAGCCAGAGATCATGCTTATAACAGAATCTCTTGACCACGCTCAGGTCAAAAGGATTTCCGAGAGTGTGGGCGATCATCACCGCTTTTGTCTTCTCGGAATATGCTTTTTCAAGCATGCTGACATCTATGTTATATCCGGGAATGGATATATCTACAAACACGGGAACCGCACCATACTGAAGCATAGGAGTTACGGTTGTGGGAAATCCGGCCGCAACGGTGATGATCTCATCTCCGCGTTCAACTCTTCTGTTGCCGAGGAGCGGTGAAGTAAGTGCCATAAAAGCAAGGAGGTTTGCTGATGACCCCGAATTGACAAGGCTGCAGAATTTAACACCGAGATACTCTGAAAACCTCTTCTCGAATTCATCCGTATATCTGCCCGAAGTGAGCCAGAATTCAAGAGCGGAATCGACAAGGTTGACCATCTCGTTTTCATCATAAACCCTTGAAGCATACGGAATACGGTCGCCCTCGGTGAATTCCTTTTCATCCGAATGATAGTTGCGGTAATACTCAGCAACCAGATCGAGTATTTCTTTTTTGGCATCATCCATGCTTTTCATCTTAAGTATCCGAGCCGTCCTCATCGAAATTGATACGTCTTTCCTCAACAACAACAGGCCTGTTTATAACACGGGTGTTGATGTTCAGGATATATTCACCCATAAATCCCATAAATGCCAATTGGACCGCACCAAGGAAGAACATCCCGATGATCATGGGAGCATAGCCCGCATTGAAATTATACCAATTGATAAGCTTTAAGATCAGATAGACCGTTGCGACGATAAGGTCGAGAAAACCGATGATGAAACCGAGCCATGTCATAAGTCTCAAACCAACCTTGGTATATGAAGTGATGCTGAGCATTGCGGCATCATATAGCGTATAGAAATTGTTATGTGTTTTGCCCGCTCTTCTCTTGGGCTGTTCGTATTCGACGGTTGTCAGGTTGAATCCGTCCCCGTATTCGGCAACTATACCCCTCATAAAGGGAAGCGGATCGTTAAGCTCCCTGAGAAGCTTTATAAATGACTGGTCATAGAGTCCGAATCCTGTGAAATGCTCTATCATCTTGACGGAGGACATATTCTTAATGAGCTTGTAATATAAAGTCCTCAGAAGATATACAAATCCGTTCTCTTTGCTGGATGATTTAACTCCGCTTACGATCTTATGTCCCTTCTCCCATTCATGCACAAATACAGGGATCATCTCAACGGGATCCTGGAAATCGGCACATATGGGAATAACGCAGTCTCCGTAAAGAGAACAGATACCATGAAAAGGTGAATTGAACTGACCGAAATTCGTGACATTGAAGATGGCTTTGAATTTCTTATTGGAGGAACACTGCTGCTCTATAAGCTCCCTGGTCCTGTCAGTTGAAGCGTTGTCCACATAACAGATCTCATAATCATATTCGGGAAGCTTATCAAGTATCTCTTTTTCTATCGCATTACCTATATCAACTACATTGTCTTCTTCGTTGAAACAGGGGATCATTACGCTAATTTTTTTCATTTGCAAAACGTAAAACTCCTTCGCTAAATCCTATTTCAGGCTTCCAGGAGGTATGCTCCGTCAGTTTTGAAATATCGGGCTTAAGTGATATGAAAGGATCGGCTTTTTCTCCGTATGTGATCTTACCTTTATAATCAAAAAGACCCTTTGCTTCTTCAACATATTCATTAAGCGGCCTGTAAGAACCGTTCGCAATATTGTATATCTCGCCGGAATGACCTTTTTCTCCGAGCAGTACGATAGCTTTTGCGGCATCCCTGACATGAAGATAATCCCAATACTGTTCACAACTGCTTAATTTTATGTCTTTATCCGAGATCAGTGAATCGATAAGATCGGGCAGCATCCTGCCTGACGGCTCATAATCGCCATAGAGACTAAAGATCCTCCCCCAGACCCATTCGATATCAAGCTGCTCCGCACGACTTTTCGTAAGGTTCATTGCAGCTGTTTTGGCGGCACCGTATGCATTTATGGGATCCGGTGTCAGATCCTCGCTAATGATTATATCACATATACCGTATTCGGCCTGAGAACCTATGCCGATAAATCTTCTGCAATGAAGCTTTCCGGCACTTTCGAGGGCTTTAAGGCTGTTTTCGATATTGGAATTCTGAGCTTCAAGATCATTCCTTCCGCCCGACCAGGCCAAATGAAAGAAAAGATCACAAGGACTGCCTATATCATCCGCTATCCTGTCAAAATCAGTCTGATCAAGTTCAAGAGTGTGAAGATCTCCGGTCAATCCGTTCAATCTCTCATTATGCTCGGAACCGGGACGCAGAACGGCATAAACCTCATATCCGCGGTCAAGTAATTCCTTTGTCACGCTGAATCCGGCGAATCCTGCTGCACCGGTAATAACCGCTTTACTCATTGAGATAATCCCTGATCTGTCTTTCCATGCAAGCTCTTACATCTTTGCCGTTTTTATATTCTTTGGTCCAGTCAACAACCTTTTGGACAGCTGTTTTGATATCCCACTTGGGAGACCACCCGAAAGTTGTTTTAAGTTTGGTGCAGTCCAGTTTTAGGAATCCTGCTTCGTGAGGCCCTCCGTCGGGAATATCGACGCGTTTAAGGCCTTCTCCCCAGCTGTCAATGAACAGATTGACAAGCTCACCGCTCTTTACACAATCCTTATCGTCGGGACCTACATTGTAATATCCCGCAAAAGAAGGATTCTCATACTGCTTTGCCGCGATCATAAGATAAGCCGTAACAGGCTCGAGTACATGCTGAAAAGGTCTGACGGAATAAGGGTTTCTTACAACAACATCCTTACCCGAAAGAGCCGCCCTGACACAGTCAGGTATAAGCCTGTCGGCCGCAAAATCACCGCCTCCGATCACGTTTCCCGCACGAGCGGTTGAAATCGCCGTTTTCCCATCGGCAAAGAAACTCTTCTTATAACTGTGAGTCACAAGCTCCGAACAGGATTTGGAATTGGAATAAGGGTCGTAACCGTCAAGAGGTTCATCCTCCGTATAACCCTTTTCCCTCTCTTTATTGTCGTAAACCTTGTCGGTGGTCACGTTCAGGAATGATTTTACGCATGGGTTAAGTCTTACGCATTCAAGAACATTGACAGTTCCCATAACGTTGGTATCAAAAGTAAGAACAGGCTCTTCATAGCTGAGTCTGACAAGAGGCTGGGCCGCCATATGGATCACTATCTCGGGCATATATTCTTCAAATACCGCCTTAAGGCTTTCAAGGTCCCTTACATCACCCTTTATATGTTTGATTTCATCCTTTATTCCGCAGAGATCAAACAGCCTGTCTTCAGGTTTGGAACAGGTTGAATAACCTATAACCTGCGCACCCATATTTACAAGAACAACGGACATCCAGGATCCTTTAAATCCCGTATGTCCGGTTATGAGTACTCTTTTGCCGCTGTAAAACCCCGGATCAAAAATCATATAATCTTCAATCCTCCCACTTTTTCCAGGGTGCTTTTCCACCCTCAAGCAGTTTTTCGAGAAGTTCTTTCTCCCTTATATTGTCCATGCACTGCCAGAATCCCCTGTGCATATAGGACATGAGCTGACCGTCATCGGCAAGCTTTTCAAGTGGATCCTTTTCAAAAACGGTATCGTCACCGTCAATATAATCAAATATCTCGGGATTTAACACCATAAATCCCGCATTGATGGGTGAACTGTCACTCAGCTTCTTTTCACGGAATGATTTGACCGCATTGTCTCCGCCGATATCAAGCACTCCTTTGGACTGATCCTGAAGCACCGCGGTAAGTGTCGCGATCTTGCCGTGTCCGTTATGGAACTTTACAAGTTCATTGATATCGACATCACAGACGCCGTCACCGTAAGTCATGAAAAACGGCTCATCTCCGACGTATTTACGGATTCGTTTGATCCTGCCGCCCGTCATGGTATTAAGACCGGTATCGACTACGGTCACTTTCCAGGGTTCGGCATGTGATTCATGGATAAGCTTGCATTCTTCGCCGCTTGTATAATCAAAGGTAAGATCACTGCAGTTGATGAAATAATCGGCAAACCACTGCTTTATCGTCTGCTGCTTATATCCCGCACAGATAATGAATTCATTGTATCCGTAATAGGCATAGCATTTCATGATATGCCAAAGTATCGGCTTTCCGCCTATTTCGATCAAAGGTTTGGGAACATATGCGGTTTCTTCGGAAATCCTTGTGCCAAGTCCGCCCGCCAAAAGAACTACCTTCATGATAATCCCCCGTCATTTTCATTCTTTCTAAAGAATTTCATTCCAAGACCATAAACAACCATAATTATAATAAAAATCACAGAAACTGACAAACCTAAACCGATTCCGGGGATCGTATATTTAAGTTCGACAATATGAGTACCCGCAGTCATTAAAGCAACAGGGAAAACACCCATATAAAGATCCGGATCAGTCTCACGTCCGTCAATGAAAAGCTTCATTCCCGAAGAATAAGGATATGTGAACAACACGGGACCGTCCGCATCGGCTCCAATGCTTGCACGCACGCCCGAAGGAAGAATCTCAACATCCTTTGCCATATTGCCTGACATTTCTTCCGCAAAAGCATTCAGATCATCCGCGTTCAGAAAAGCAAAAACCGGCTCTCCCAGATTGCCGTCATCCGATATTCTTACCGTTACGGGTTCATCTTCTTCGTATTCGCCCAAGCATATACAGTATTGCATATTGTTGACATTGAATCTGTACGATAATTCTTCGTTGACAAGCGCTTCATACTGATAAGGAACATCGTATTTATCCGAATCAAAGGGAACAAACATCCATAACATACCCTTTTGATGTGAGGTACAGATCCATAAACCATTGTCGGACCCATCCGGATTATCGGAATCGAATTCCGTAATGTCAAACAGCCTTATATCTGACCCGCATATATCCGAAACGATCGTATTCTGTAATGTAAAGGGATCTGCGGATGCGTTAAGAATGTCTTTGTTGTCATGCTCAAGACATCTTCCGGATACGGTATAGATAGGTGAGAATGTATCCGGATCGGTGTACATTTTCGCATATCCGTTGTTCTCGGCAAGATCATACCCCCATACACTGTCATTAACAATAATGTTCCTGACCGCAAGGATCCTTGCCATGACCGGAGTCATTCCGACATCTCGCAGAATACAGTCATATGACCTGCTGACTCCGATTCCGATCCTTTTGTAAAATCTCGACAGATTTCCGGGATAAACAGATGAATAGCCGGACACCATACGGTAGTCAAAAAGCATTCCGTCATTAAGACTGAATATCTGATTATCATATGTTCTGAAGGAATCGTCATAAGAGCCGCAATCCAGCATATAACCGGTCGTATCGGCTACCCTGATATATTCGTCCTTTATTCCGAAAACCTGCTCTTCAAGTGTCTTGCCGAGCAAAAATGAGCCGTTCAGATACAGTTCAAAAAATGTATAAAAGCAAGCTACAAAGGTCAGAAGCTTTACAAGTGAAGCATATTTATCCCTGAGTTTGAGAACAGCTCCGGAGGATTCCAACGCTTCGGCTCCGAACTCTGCAAACATGATAAGGAAGAACGTGAAGGTATAAGAAAACCTCGACGGTATCATTGCGGGTCTGGCAAATCCATGCCATGCCGAATTAAGGGGATAAAGAGTAAATGACAGAATATAAAAAAGAAAAACTCCCAAAAATACAAATCTGGGTCTGAGACCTCCGCGTACAAATACCATATAGCATACGCATAAGATCAGGATGACAGAGCCCGCAAAAACAAACGGGGCCGAATCCAGATAGGTACCGCCATAAGACTGAGGCAAAAATGATTTAAACACAGATAACAGATCCGCAGTTCTGTATTTCAGATTTACATAGTTTTCATTATTTCCTTTTCCTTCCGACAGAGCATACATGACCGGGATAAGAAAGAATGCGCTTGTTCCTCCGGAGCAGATCCCACAGAACATAAATCCAAGGATATGACGAAAGAATTCCTTCGGTTTTGATCCGGATAATATAAGTCTGATAAGAAAATATACGGAAATAAATAC
>JAEEQL010000098.1 GCA_016285265.1 Lachnospiraceae bacterium | reverse complement strand
CTTGCCGGCAGCTTTCAGCAGGTTCTCTTCGCCAAAATAATCATAGTCATAAGTATTGCCGCATGATCTGCAGACCATGAGCTTACGATCTTCATCGGTATCCATCTGCCCACCGCAGCTTGGACAAACATATGAGAATAACTTGCTTATAGATCTATCCCCCCACGCTCTGTCTGTCACTCTTCGGATTCCGTCTGATCAGGCTCTTTACTTCCTGTCTCAAATAACGGAACAAACTTGACTTCCTCGCCGCAATACAGGCAGGATCCCATGAGAGGTGTATTGCCGTTATCCATGATGATCCTTCCGCATTTGGGGCAGGGCTTCGACAATCTCGTGGTAGGCACGAAAGTCTCCGGCCTTGTCATGATCTCTTCGATCCTGGCGTTTACTGTTTCGGTCTCGATTCCTCTCTCATTCATGATCTCCATCATTGCCTGGACCATGATCTTCAGAGATAAGATCTCGCTCCTGATGTCATTGACATCTCTTTTGACTTCCGTAACCTTGCCTGCCTGACGGGCATCTGCATTAATGCGCTCTACCCCGCCTCCGGCATTGGTGTAAACATTGACTCTTGACATTATTAATCCCCTTTTCCATTAGGTGTTAAAAATATTTTACCACCAACCGGGGATTGCTGATACTTCTCTTTTGCTTCCAATCGACACGATTATTCCCATGGCTCTTCTTCGGTAAACTGTCCGTCCATGACATCTTCGTCAGAGAAGTCATGTGCACCGATCGGAGCCAGACGCTCATTCAACTGTTCTCGGAAATCCCTTCTGTCAGATACTTCCATAGGGAAAACATACTCATAATCAATACTATTCTCGTCGGTGATCAAGAGCCTTATATTGAATCTTGCAAGCTCGAACCCTTCTTCGTTATCGAATTCACTGACATATGCCGGGTCATACGGCTTATCGAATCTGTCTATGGCATATTGCTCATAAGGCCGTCTGTCATACGGCTCGTTTTTGATCGCAAATTTGAATATGTCATAGAGCGGGAATATCTCTTTTCCCGGAAGGATCAAATAACTGCGAGACAGAACAACCATGGTCTCGTCAGGAGCACCGTTAACTTTATACGCATCGCACCTTTCCCTAACATCGTCATACAATGCGTCCCTGCCGAATTCTTCCACTCTTCTGTTGAAGAACGGCACTTCCGGCGGTGCTTTTCGCGCGAAGTGTCTCTTGAAGAAACCCTGTTCCTCTTCGTCGTGATCGTATGTGTGATCTGCTACAAAGGGAGTGTATAACAGCTGTCCAATGTCAACATCAGTTAATCTCATAGGGTTCCTCCTATTAAGTGCCTTGCTGTTCAAAAGATATTGCCACGATGCGATCTGCACCTTCTATTATAACCAAATCTGCGGAAGGCATTATCTCGAGGACCTGATCGAGCGATGCGGGATAACCGTAACTATTGTGCAGAATCAGCTTATGTATTTTTGATCACTTCCGCCAAAGCCATGCCCAGCGTGCGCTGAGATTCGCTGTCCAAATGGATGCTGTCCACAGTGCTTGCTTTTACATGCTCTGCCGCATCGACAAACGCGCAGCCGTACATGTCCGCGAGCTGCTTGTACCAGGGAGCCAGTTCTTTGGACAGCTTGACAGCATTCTCATAGCCGAAGCTGTCGCCAAGCCAGGAATCCCTTATCGTATCAGCAAAATGCGGAGGCGATACCAGGATGACCTTGAAGCCGTCATTGCATCTGTAGCGGTTATAAGACTGTACCTTCTCGAGCATGATCTGCATCTCACCTGCTATGTCCATAGAAGAATAAGAGAACTTCCGCTTGCAGTCATTGGAACCCAGCATGATGATCACATAATCCAACGGAGTATGGCTTTCGAGGCAGGCACCGATGTATGAGAGCCCGTTCTTCTCGCCTTCTGCAGGGTCTTCCGTGGCGATCGTCCTGCCGTTCTGTCCCTCTTCGATCACCTTATAGTCATCACCGAGAGCCGCCTGCATAACGCACGGCCACCTGCTGTCCTCTTCGAATCTAACACGCTTTGCAGGGTCATAGCCCCATGTAAGCGAATCACCAAAGCAAAGTATCCTCTTCATGTTTGTACCATCCTCTTATCTCTGTCGTAATTACTTCTTCGCCCCACCCAACGAAACTTAGAAAGGTCCGTGAATAAATAGATAAAAGAGCAACACAATTACGTATACTCCCAGGGCAAGCATGGCAGCTGAGATGACCATGGCGATGATGAACATGATCTTGATGCCAATCTTGATCTTGCGTCCCTGCTCTTTTGCCTTTACTCCGTCAACAATAAAGAGCACTATTGACAATAAAACATATAGCCCTACAACTGCAAATAATAAAGTGCCTATCGCGGAAAATATAGGACCTAACACGTCGAGAGATAACATGATGAACCTCCTTCAGGTATACAATCTATCCCCTGCAATCGTCATAACATCGATTGTAGTCCAATAATTATAATAACATTTTGCAAGTCTCACTAAGTTTATGCGAATCTTAGGCGATCGTCCTGCCGTTCTGATGCTTAAGCAACAGGGTACAGAAGATGTGTTGCTTAACTTGAAATATCTTTGGTTTTTTCGAAAGATTAGTAAGGAATATGGTTACTTCTACTGAGGCGCAGATGTCAAGCATACATTTGCCCATTGTTCACACTTCTACAATAAAAAGAACACAAACGAAATGTACTATGAAAATGTATCAGATGCGACACGGAGGAATAAAGCTATGGAAGAAACAAATAAAAATAACCCTGAAGTTAAACCCGAAGATCTTGATAAGGTGGTAGGAGGCTCGATCGAAAGGCCTGAAAAACAAATAAGAGCGGCCGGTATCGACTTAATAAAGGAAGATGGCACCCCCGGTGAGTTCGGATATCTTTGGAACACAGGAGACTACTATTTTCAAGGCAAAAAACTCAATGACGAAGAGATAGATGTGCTGATCGATTATGGTCTGCTGCATAACCATCCCGCTCCATCGTTGGAAGTAGCAATAGAAGTTATGAAAGAATGGAGAAATCGATAACATTAACGAAAGCATAAAACCAAGGGGTTCAGAGTTTTCTGAACCTCTTATTCTTATGGCATAGATCTCCCGAATAATCTGCCCCCTTCGCCCCGTCTCAGGCACGAAGCACGTTCAGTCTAATTCTTAAATGGACGAGAGATGAGGGGCTCACAACATATTGGACAGTCACCAAATTGTCGGCAAATCAGTTACTTTTCAAGAAATGATCGACGAATCCTTGCAAAAGAAAAACCCTTGAAAGCCTTATCTTTCAAGGGTTTGTTCTTTGGAGCCATTTGTGGGACTCGAACCCACGACCTGCTGATTACAAAACGAAACAAGTGATTTTATAGCGTCTCATAAATTCTCTGAACGGCCCTAATTTATTAGGTTTGAGAGGTGTGCTTGATTATATAAGTTGTTATGTTTTCTCATAGTTTTTCTGAAAAAACCTACACTTTTCCTACACTATTTAAGGTTACTTCCCGTCCAACATCTCAGAGAACTCTTCCAGGTTACAGCACATGAACGGCCCGTCGACCTCTTCCGCGCTGACGACCTCCCTGCCGTCATCCGTCTCTTCTGCAATGACCGAATAGTACGTCTTATCCCCTTCGTCGTCCTTATACGCGACGCAGAACCAGTAGTATGTGTGCCCGTCGTAATTATCTATCTCCAGCGAATCCTCCGCCCAGTGATCCACAAATCCTTCGAGCTTCATGCCGGATATTCCGTATCCTACCCGTCCGGTCATCCAGGGCCGGCATATTATCCCGTCTCCGGGCTCGAGAGCTTTGTCTACGATGCCGCTGTCATAGCCGAACGTGACCGAGTACGACGCACCGTTGTCCTCTTTGTAGATCACGGACACGCCGTCGTATCCGATAATGTAAGACAGCTCCATCGCTTTATCGTAATCCAGGAGCACATCTTCCATGGCATCGCGGTCGACCTCGGGTCCTTCGTATACCGCATCCTTTGCTACGATCTTCGGCTTGCCTATCTCCTCTGCGGCAGCCTCCTCATACAGTTCAGGGTCCGTTATGACATCACTCAGCTTTATCTCGTTTCCCGAAGCATCCACATTGATCGTCTCGACGTCGCCGTCGTCTGACCAGGCGGCCATCGAGACCACGCTGCTGTCTATCCTGTAGAAATAAACACGGTCGCAATCCTCTGCCACGACCTTCCCGTTCACGGTGACTTCACCGTCCTCAAAACTAACTGTCGGGAACGCATTAACCTTGGACGAGCATGCACAAAAGGCACCCGCTGCCACAAGACACGCCATCCCCGCCGCTGCTGCTCTTATAAATCTGTTCATGACAAAAACCGGCCTTCCATTGAGATCTCACTATATATACAGCCGGGCTCCCGAAATGTTGCACTACAGATCCGCCACATCCATGACTTCTATCCCGTTCTCCATCAGCAACGTCATTATACATCCGTCCAATTTGTCGTACGGCGTTTTTGCATTTTTCTGAAACGCCTGGTTTTATTGCGTTTCAAGCCCCCTTTTTTCAAGCGGTTCGAATGGCACGTATTCCACCATCAATAAGCTTTCAAAGCACTTTTTCAAAAAAACTAACGTTAAGCAACACCTGTTCCGGGAATTGTTGCTTAAGCATCAGATAAGCCTTAGATTACTGATTGGTCTGCACCCATTCTCCTGCAATAATGAAGCCATCAAACAAAACAACTCATTCAGGAGGACATAACAATGAAGACTGTTAAATTGAACGGCAAAGAAATGACAAGCACAAAGGAACTCGGGTTCAGCGATCTTGATACGATCGCAGGCGGCTATGTTCATTATATTCACACCGGTATGTGGGGTATGTGGGAAGTAATAGATGATGAGACCGGAGATGTTTTGTCAACAGAAGAAGATTTGTGTCATGCCGAATGGGCCTGTAATAAATATGGTGTTTCCAAAGCAGAAATTGACGAATTTGGACTTAAGTGTCTGCGCAAGGGCATCAAGGGCCCAAAGATTGGAAATAATGCTTACTAATCCGTAAACAGATGACACAACTCGGCTTCCCGCTCCCCATGGGCGCTTGAGATCAACAGATTAACTCATAACAAAATAACCGATAGCAAGGGACCTCAGGACTTCTGAGGTCTTTTTCTTCGCAACAGAAAGAATGTGAGCATGTGCTGGATGTAGATGGAGTACAGTTCCTTCAGGTAGACTATGACGGCAATATCTGAAACTCAATCCATATCATAACCGCAGTCTATTGGCCCCATTCAGAATCAATGTGTGCCAACATAGCTTTGGGATACTTCCTTCGAAGATTTGATAACTCATAGACCAGACTGTCGAACTTCTCGTCCTCTTCTTTGTTCTGAATAGGCGGTACAAGTTCAGACTTTGGCCGGTTGTGATTAACCAGATCCACCATTTGGTTATATCTGCGGTCAGACTCTTCCATAGTGATTACTCCCCTATTCTCTCCATGACCAGATATTCACCTGCATTACGTCCGGAGATCTCGTAATAGACCGTGTCTTCATCGCCGGGATTCATATACACGAATGACAGTTCTTGGTCCTCACCGTCAACAGATATAAAAGCATTTTGTTCTCTCACATCAACAGGCTTCAGATCAGATGAATTATAATAACCCTCACCATTCCAGACATAATGTTTGTCATCTATCGTCATGACAATAATCTTGCCCTCATAGAATAAGAGGTTCCTCATTCTGGTTGCGTTTACTGTGCAGACGATATAAGCAAATCCTGCAACGATCAGATAGATAGCGATCATTCCGATTCCCGCAAGGAATGTAAATCTTTTCTTGCGGAGAATAAATAAAACTACGGCAAAAACTATACCCAATACAGCAAACCAGAAATAAGGAATATAAGACGTAGACAACTTCACCGCCTTCACAGTTCCGGTAATACTCAATATCACTCCGAAAACCAGAATTAAACACTCCACTACCGTTAATCGCGTTCTCATGAAATTATCCCTTATATCACTGAATCAATATGTGAATTATACTCCTTATTAGCGCGACTAATTCCTGATTATCGCTACTTTCCTATTTGCCGGTTATGTTTCTTAACCCGTCAAGTTCCTCAGACCTTCACGTCCTATTTCAATTGCTCTTTCAAGGCTGTCGGTCACATGTTTATAGTCATGAATGTAAGTATAAGTAAACCAATCGGGACCCATATACTCATCTGTTATTCTTTTCTGGAGCCACACTTCAAAATACTTGTCTTCTTGACAGATCAAGTATCTGTACTTCTTATCTGAAGAATACTCTTCTCGTATAATGTTATCTTTCAAGATTATTCTCCATGTTCGTGTTTGCTGTTCATATAACTTACGATCACTTTATCTTAATAAACGACAATGCCTGTACTGAGACCCTATTATTTGTCTATTTTTTTGCGAAAAACCATTTCAGTATTAACTGTATGGTAATTCATAATCCCATCTGCGTGTAACACTTTTTCGCCGCAGTCCAATATGCAAAAGATGCGATGGGCACGGTAAGATACTGCGATTCGGTTTTCGGAGCCTGATAAGATTACTTCTCTTTATCTTCGCCTATAACAAGCGATGCGCCGCAAAATGAGCACACGCTGGTATTCTCCACCCTGACCGATCCGCAGTTCGGACAGTTGGTATAATACTTGTGCTTTAAGAACTCCGCCTCAACGTCGAGTTCTTTCTGGATGGCGGTATTTTTCTCTACGAGCTTTTCCGTCTCTTTCTCTTCGTTCTTCTCGTGGAACTTCTTTTTGTAGATTATTCCTGCGACTATGTATAGAACAAACAGCACCATGAAAATGCAAGGCGTGAAATAGATAAGGTTATCGAAGAAATCGAATACCGGGCCTTCTTCAAGGCTTGAGTTCTCGATCACGGGCACGACCAGTTCATAGAATAGATTAGTCACAAACAAAATAAGGTTGACTACAGCTCCGATCAGACCAATGACAAATGAATATTTGAAGAATTTTTTCATTAGATCTTCTCCTTTGCCGCCGCATTAGCTTTATGCTTTTGGGGGTCAAATGTGGATACGCGGTGTACTGAGGACGGCTCCGTATCCGCAAATGAAGGAACCTCCAAAGAAGTGCCGCAGCTTAAGCAGTAAGTCAATGTCTTGTTTGCCACTGCACCGCAGTTCGGGCAGCTGTTGTAGTACCACTTCTTGCTGAGCTGCGAATTAATGAACTGCTCGGTCTTATATCTTTCCTCGAATGCCATGTTGTCTTCGACGATCCTTAATGCGCATTCGTGAAGGATCTTGTCTCTAGCGTTGATGCAGACGAGCGCTGCAATGGAAAACAGGAGCGTCAGGACAGACATGAAATAGAATACGAATTCGTCGATAAAAAAGAACGCTATGTCTGTCATTATCATGTTCTCGAAAACACCTATTACTGCTTCATAGAAGGAGAAATTAACGATGAAGCTGATGAGCATCAAGATGCCCCAGACATTTGTCTTCACCCAGACTATCTTGGGAGTTCTCTGTTTTGCTTCATATACTTTATTCGCATTCTCGACACCGAATTCCCTGTCAAAGAAAGAGATGCTGTACTGACTGCCATTCTTTGATGCCCATGTACGCTTATCACCTATCGCATCAGCAGGACGGTATCCCTTTACTTTGTAGACTCTTCCTCCGACCTTGTTAAGATCGATGTGATCAAAATAATAGATATCAGATGTTCTTCCCGTCTCTTTAAGAGCCATGATAAAAATGACCAAACTTGCGCAGAAGATTCCGAGATTAATGAAATTCAATCCCGGAATGCTGTTCGATGCGATCAATGAAAAAAGGAAACCAATGACAGCCACGGCAACGATAACCGACATCGCAAACATAGTAAACCTGTTTTGAAATACATAGCCGTCATTTCCATAGTAGTCACCACCACTAAAAAAGCCGCCACCGCTGAAACGACCGCCGGAACTGCTGTGGAAACCACCACCTCCGCTGCTGTGGAAGCCACCGCCTCCACTACTGCGGAAACCACCACCACTACTGCGGAAACCGCCGCCGCTGCTGCGAAAACCGCCGCCGCTGCTGTGGGATCCGCCTCCGCCGCTGTGATGACCGCCCGAATGGAAACCGCCGCCGTGAAAACCGCCTCTTGCCATTTTTACTATCCCCTCCGATTTTCTATCCCTTACGATATTAGATAAATTATAAAATATGGGGGAATTTTGTAAATATTTTTTGAGCCAAAACAGAACTTACCGGCCAGACCATGAATACCTATGCTAACCCGCAAAGTGATGCAAAGCGCCGAGCAGGTGAACTGATCGGAAGCATTGCTAAGGGAAACAGACAAAAGTGACTGTCCCCAAATTGTCACCATTTTGACTGTTTTTGAAGGAAAACCACCTAAACCTAAGCAAAAGAAAACCCTTGAAACGCAATAGTTTCAAGGGTTTCGACTTGGAGCCATTTGTGGGACTCGAACCCACGACCTGCTGATTACAAAAACGAAACATACGATTTTATAACGTCTTAATTATTCCCTGAAAGGTCCTAATTTATTACGTTTGAGGGGTGTTCGTAGTTTTATAAGTTTTTATGATTTCTCATAGTTTTTCTGAAAAAACCTACACTTTTGCTACACAATTTTCGGATTTCTCTCAAAAACTTCAATATTGATGTATATCTATTAGTTTTGAAGCTAGTTGTCTGGCGCTAATTCACCTGAACACAAACGCTCACATATTACGTTTCTTGCTATCGCTGATGACCATAAATTAGTCAAATATACATTCATTATTGAGCCACAAAGGAGACACTACATCTTTCTAGAAAACAAGGGGATCTAACGCCAGAAATCATGGCGTTAGATCCCTGTTTTTATCTTCTAGAGCCCTATAATCTATTTTTCCACGCGAAGTTCGAGGCATTTCATCTAGAATCTCGATCTCCTTCGGGAGCATATAATTCGGAAGATTGTGACTTACGCTTTCCAATATTTCACTCTTTATATTTTCTGGACTCTCGTTACTCTTTAATGTCACAAATATCTTTGGATAATTAATTCTATCCGGATCGGGAATACCTATTGCACAACAAGTCTCAACTTTATCAACACTACAAACGGCTTTTTCTATACGATCCGGGAACATTTTTGTAACTTGACCTGACTCATCTTTGGTCATTATAATGCGCTTAATTCGCCCTGTTACATACACAATTCCATCTTCATCCACATACCCTATGTCTCCAGTATGAAGCCACTTGTCCCCCATGTTTCCACTGCGAATGATTTCATCCGTAGCAGTCTGATTATTATAGTATCCCAACATA
>JAEEQL010000097.1 GCA_016285265.1 Lachnospiraceae bacterium | reverse complement strand
AGAGCCCGAAAACTTCGCAAAGATCGCAAAGATGATGCTTCCCAAGGATTATCTTGCTTACAAACTTACCGGTGTACATTCTACAGACGTTTCGGATGCATCGGGAATGCTTCTTTTTGACGTAAAGAACAGAACATGGTCAAAAGAGATGTGCGAGATCTGTTCGGTTAAACCCGAATGGCTTGCTAAGATCTTCGAAAGTTATGAGAAGATCGGAACCTTGAAAGAAGATGTTGCAAAAGAACTGGGATTCTCATCGGACGTTATCGTAGCTGCAGGTGCAGGCGACAACGCAGCGGCTGCCGTAGGTACCGGTACCGTTGGTGACGGAAGATGTAACATTTCACTGGGAACCAGCGGAACCATCTTCATTTCTTCAAAGAAGTTCGGTGTTGACTCATTTAACGCACTTCACTCCTTTGCTCATGCAGACGGTTCATATCACTTGATGGGATGTATGCTTTCCGCTGCTTCCTGCAACAAGTGGTGGATGGACGAGATCATCGGAACCACCGATTATGCGGCAGAGCAGAAGGCTATCGATAAACTTGGTGAGAACCACGTTTACTTCCTTCCTTACCTCATGGGCGAGAGATCTCCTCTTAACGATCCTTATGCAAGAGGAACATTTACCGGAATCACAATGGATACAACACGTGCCGACATGACTCAGGCAGTTTTGGAAGGTGTTGCATTCGCTACAAGAGATATGTACGAAGTTGCAAAGAGCCTCGGTATCAAGATCGAGCGCACAAAGATCTGCGGTGGCGGTGCCAAGTCTCCTCTTTGGAAGAAGATGATCGCCAACATCTTAAATCTTAAGGTTGACGTTATCGAAAGCGAAGAAGGACCCGCAATGGGCGGCGCAATGCTCGCAGCCGTAGCTGCAGGTGAGTATTCATCGGTAGAAGAGATCGCTGATAAGTTCGTAAAGGTTGTTGATACGGTTGAACCCGATCCCGAACTTGTTAAGAAGTACGAAGAGCGCTATCAGCAGTTCAAACTCATCTATCCCGCACTTAAACCTGTATTTGCAAAGATCAAATAATAAAGGAGAGAATGTAGTATGGAAATCTTATCGGTTAACAGCAAAGAATTCAAAGAATACGGAAGAGTTATCAAGAATGTAGATTTTTCCGCACTTGTAGAAGCAATGAAGAAGACTCCCTGCCCCGAAGGCGTTGTTTACGAGCCCTCAATCGCAGAACTTGAAGCTTTGGACGTTGCAAAAGAGATCGCAAACGTAACATACGGCGAGATGCCTATCCAGATTGGATATTGCAACGGTCACAACTGCATGCTTAATGCACTTGAGTATCACAGAGACTCTGAGATCAACGTAGCTGCTACAGATGCAGTACTTATGCTCGGTCTTATGAAGGACGTTGAAGACGACTTCACATACGATACTTCAAAGGTTAAGGCATTCCTCGTTCCCGCAGGAACCGCAGTTGAAGTTTTCGCAACTACTCTTCACTACGCTCCTTGCGGCGTAGACGGAAAAGGATTCCAGGTTTCGATCGTTCTTCCCAAGGGAACCAACTATCCTTTAAAGACCGCACATGCAAAGGTTAACGCAGACGGAACGGCTCCGAGCGAAGACGCTCTTATCACCGCAGTTAACAAGTGGCTCATCGGTCACAAAGAGGGCGGACTTGATGCAGGTTCATTCCTCGGACTTAAGGGAAAGAACCTTAATCTCTACGAGTAATCGATTAAGTAACTTTTTGTTTCGTTAAACAATAAAACGTGTTAAAATCAACTTGGCGCCTCTCGGAGGCGCCTATAGTTGAAAAACATATAATTATCAGGAGGAAACCAAAATAATGAACAACATTCCCAAGATTAAATTAGGTATCGTGGCTGTAAGCCGTGACTGCTTCCCTGAGTCATTGTCTGTTAACAGACGTAAAGCATTGGTTGATGCTTACAAGGCTAAATATGATGCTTCAGATATCTATGAATGCCCCATCTGTATCGTTGAGAGCGAGATCCACATGGTTCAGGCTCTTGAAGATATCAAGAAGGCAGGATGTAACGCACTTTGCGTTTACCTTGGAAACTTCGGTCCCGAAATTTCCGAGACATTACTTGCTAAGCACTTTGAAGGACCCAAGATGTTCTGTGCAGCAGCAGAAGAGACACAGAACGACCTTTGCGGCGGCAGAGGCGATGCATACTGCGGTATGCTTAACGCAAGCTACAACTTAAAGCTTCGTAACGTTGGTGCTTATATTCCCGAGTATCCCGTAGGTGATGCAGAGGATTGCGCTAAGATGATGAACGACTTCATCCCGATCGCAAGAGCACTCGTAGGTCTTTCCAAACTTAAGATAATAACCTTCGGACCCAGACCTCTTAACTTCCTTGCTTGTAACGCTCCCATCAAGCAGCTTTACAACCTTGGCGTTGAGATCGAAGAGAACTCCGAACTTGACCTTTTCGAATCATTCAACAAGCATGAAGGCGATGCTCGTATTCCCGATGTTGTTAAGGATATGGAAGCAGAACTCGGCGCAGGCAACAAGAAGCCCGAAGTACTTGCTAAACTTGCTCAGTACGAACTTACTCTTCTTGACTGGGTTGAGGCTCACAAGGGATACAGAGAGTATGTTGCAATCGCAGGAAAGTGCTGGCCCGCATTCCAGACACAGTTCGGATTCGTTCCCTGCTATGTTAACAGCCGTTTGACCGGACGCGGAATCCCCGTATCATGTGAAGTAGATATTTACGGATGTCTTTCCGAGTACATCGGAACATGTGTATCTGATGATATCGTTACACTTCTTGACATCAACAACTCCGTTCCCAAGGATATGTACAAAGAGTCTATCCAGGGCAAATTCGATTATACTCTTGAAGATACATTCATGGGCTTCCACTGCGGTAACACATGCTCCAAGAAGCTTTCATTCCACGAGATGAAGTATCAGATGATCATGGCAAGAGCACTTCCTATCGAGGTTACAAACGGAACTCTTGAAGGCGACATCGTTCCCGGCGACATCACATTCTATCGTCTTCAGTCAACAGCTGATGCTAAGATCAGAGCATACGTTGCAGAAGGTGAAGTACTTCCCGTAGCTACCAAGTCATTCGGTGGTATCGGTGTATTCGCCATCAAGGAAATGGGACGTTTCTATCGTCACGTGCTCATCGAGAAGAACTATCCTCACCACGGTGCCGTTACATTCGGACATCACGGAAAGGCTCTCTTCGAAGTATTCAAATACCTCGGAGTTCCGATCGAGGATATCAACTACAATCAGCCTAAGTCTCTTCCTTATCCTACAGAGAACCCTTTTAAATAAGAGGAAGGCATCTGATTTTGCAATTTAAAAGCAATTGATAGTAAGAAATTAAGATTTTTAGCAAAACCCCGCGATATGAACCGACCCCCAAAAGTTAGACCTAAACATCTAACTTTTGGAGGTCGTTTTTTTATGGGAAAACAAAAATATAGTTTTGAATTCAAAAAACAAGTTGTTAGAGATTATCTTAACGGCGAAGGAGGATATAGATATCTTGAAAGCAAATACAATGTATCTGATAAAAAATTAATTCGTCAGTGGGTTTCAAATTATAAAGTTTTTGGAGATAGTGGTCTATTACGTTCAAGGAAAAAGGAAGTGTATTCTTTTAAAAAGAAATTAAGTGTTGTAGAGTTGTATTTATCAAGTGAGCTCTCGTATCAGGAATTGGCAATTCAAGAAGGAATAAATAATCCTTCCGTTATTGCTGCATGGGTCAATCGATTCCGAATTGCTGGGCCTGATGCATTGAGACCACATAAGAAAGGTCACAAAAAATCATTGGATAAAATAACAAAAAAATCTAATTCAGATGAGTATGAAGATCACAGTATTGATACTAGTGCTGAACATGTAAAAGAACTTGAGGATGAACTCCTTAAGTTAAGGATAGAGAATGCCTTTTTAAAAGAACTGAGGAGGCTGCGTTTAGAGGACGAAGCAAAAATGAGAGAACGGCGCGAATCATCAACAGTCTCCGAAGACAGTTCAAACTAAAAGACCTTCTCTCATATACGGGTATGCCTAAAGCAACTTTTATGTACTGGCAAAAAAGATTAAATCGAGAAAACCCGGATAAAGTACTAGAAGAAACGATTCTTGCTATACGTGAGAACAACAAGGACTATGGCTATCGTAGAGTGGTAGGTGAATTACGTAACCAAGGATATAAAGTCAACAAGAAAAAAGTTCAGCGAATTATGCAGAAGCTAGGACTTCAGGTGACATCCTTTACTCGTAAGAGCAGAAAATATAGTTCTTATAAAGGGAAAGTCGGAACTATTGCTCCTAACAGGATTAAGAGAAGGTTTAATACACATATACCACACCAGAAGATAACAACTGACACAACGGAGCTAAAGTACTACGAAGTAGATGCAAAAGGACACATGACCATGCACAAACTTTATTTGGATCCTTTTATGGATATGTGCAATGGAGAAATATTAAGCTTTGGAATAGATAAGCATCCTTCCGCGAAGAATGTAATGGATGCACTTGAACAAGCAATAGAAATTACATCAGACTGTCCTTATCGTAGAACCTTCCATTCAGATCAGGGATGGGCTTATCAGATGAAGGCATATTCACATAGGTTGAAACAAGAACGCATCTTTCAAAGCATGTCTAGAAAAGGTAACTGCCTCGACAATTCAGTAATGGAAAACTTCTTTGGCCTGCTTAAACAAGAAATCTATTACGGTGTAGTTTATTATAGTTACGAAGAATTGAAATCCGAAATAGAACGATATATAAAGTATTACAACGAGCAAAGGATTAAAGAGAAACTAGGATGGATGAGTCCTGTTCAGTATAGACTCAACCTCTTGGCTGCATAAAAACAGCGTAGCAGCCAAAACACTGCTACGCTTAAAAAGTCTAACTTTTTGGGGTCACCTCAAACCAGTAAGGAGGGTATTTTCATGCGCTATAGTTACGAATTTAAAAGAAAATGTGTTGAAATGTATCTTCATGGACAATATCCACCACCCCCAGAAGGCTTATCAGTTAGGCAATTCCACAAGGCTGTAAGAAGGTGGGTGCGGATGGCAGAAGCCAATGGCACGGAAGTCTTAAAACATAAAAATTTCATTAAGCCTTGGACACCAGAAGAGAGACTTTTGCTTGTTTCACAAGTCATGTCCGGGAAAACTATCCAAGCAGTTGCCTTTGAAAATGGCATTAATGAGGGTCAACTTTATCAATGGGTTCGCAAATATAAGATTTATGGTTACAATGGTCTTATACCAAAACAGAAAGGTCGTAAGCCCAAGAACCCCGATATGAAAAAAATAGGAACAAGAAAACCACCCAAACCCAATGAATCCGAACATGAAGAGTTGATTCGATTAAGAGCTGAAAATGAGTACATGAAAGCTGAAATCGAAATAATAAAAAAAGAGATCGCCTTGAGAGAAGAAAAGGAAGCTGCGCGACTCAAGGCGAAAAAGCAGCGATCATCAAAGAACTCCGCTCAGAAGGATTCCAATTGAAGCACTTGCTCAAGGCTATGCCTATGTCCAGATCCACATACTACTTTGAAATTAGCAAGGAGGATGTGGTTGCCAAAAGAAACGAGGACATAATGCATGAAATCAATGAAATATTCACTTACAACAAGTGCAGATATGGGGTTCGGAGAGTCCATCGTGAACTGTTGAACCGCGGTTATGAGATTAATCATAAAAGAGTTCAGCGTCTGATGCATGTAGCCGGTCTTATAGGCAAACGTCCCAAGGAGAAGTATCATTCCTACAAAGGAGAAGTCGGCAAGGTTGCTGATAACCTAATCAACAGGGACTTCAGTACAACTGCGCCATTACAGAAATGGACAACGGATGTATCTCAGTTCAATTTTACTTGGGGTAAGTGCTACATCTCGCCAATCCTTGATATGAACACAAATGAGATCATATCCTATGATCTGTCTATGAGCCCGAATCTGGAGTTGGTCCGTAACATGCTTGAAAAGGCGTTTGATAAATTTCCTAATCTCAACGGTCTTATATTCCATTCGGATCAGGGGTGGCAATATCAGCACGCTTACTATAGAGAAGAGCTTCAAAAGCATGGAATAATACAGTCTATGTCACGGAAAGGAAACTGCTACGACAATTGTATCATGGAAACGTTCTTTGGCCGGTTAAAGAATGAAATGTACTACGGCTATGAGAAAGAATATAAATCCTTTGAAGAGTTCGAAAAGGCCATTGAAAAGTATGTGAATTATTACAATAACGAGAGAATTCAGGCAAAAACAAAATGGATGCCACCTGCACAATACAGGATAGCATCCATATGTTCCGCCTAGTTCATAAATATGTGTCCAGGATTCTGGGTACATATCAGATCGGGGCTTTTTCTTATTTCTGAATGATAAAAGAGCTCTTTAAACTATGTAATTATGTGCCTGACGGTCAAACATCTCTCTGTATCTTCCGTTTAACTGCATCAGTTCATCATGCGTTCCCTGCTCCTTTATGGAACCGTTCTCAAACAGATATATCCTGTCTGCCATACGCGTTGTCGAAAGACGGTGCGATATGAAGATGACGGTATCGTTTTTCGCATGATCTATAAGATTCTTGTTAAGCCTGTATTCTGAAACCGGGTCAAGAGCGCTTGAGGGTTCATCAAGGATCGAGATAGCTCTATCGCTGTCATTTATGAATACTCTTGAGATCGCGATCTTCTGGCTCTCTCCTCCCGAAAGGCTAGTTCCCTCATCTGAAAATTCCCTGGTCAGATCGGTATATATGCCATCTTTAAGCTTTTTAAGCTTCTTTGAAAAGTCAGCCTTGTCAAGGGCATCTATCACATCGTTTTCCTCATTCTTATCATACTGTCTGAGCAGTACGTTTTCAGCAAGAGTTGCTGCATAGATGTTATAGTCCTGGAAGACTGCGCTTATCTTTTTACGGTATTCCTTGATGGCATACTCCCTTATATCATGTCCGCCGTATTCAATGCTTCCGTCACTTACATCATAAAGACGCATGAGAAGCTTGACAAATGTCGTCTTTCCGGCACCGTTTTCACCAACGATGGCTATCTTTTCACCGGGATCTATCCTTATCGAGATATCCTTTAAGGTATATTCGTCGGTATTGGGATATTTAAAGCATACATTTGAAAGTACCAGTGCTCCCGGTTCCTTATCCGGTGTTATACCCTCAGAAACCTCAATGACGGGTTCATAATCAAGAAGCTTTCTGAATTTCTGTGCGTACTGACCTATTATCTGGAAATCGACCAGGCAGTAGTTTATCTCGTTAAGATTGCTCCTTACATAGTTTGCAGCATTGTTTGCGGATGCTACTTCACCGAGTGCTATCTTTCTGAGTACGAGTGCCAGATATCCGAGGTATGCGGGTACCGCAAAAAACGAAAGAACCGTAAATACCGATATCCAGTTTAAGAGCGATATCCATGTAAGGATGGGTGTATACTTTCTGCCTGCAGCGCTTGCCGCATCAAGTGCTTCGTCAAACTGAAGTCTTAACGGTTCCTTTACGTTTGTGAGCTTGCATTCCTTTGCAAACTCAGGCTGATAGAATACTCTCTTTGAGTAGTCGGCTTTTCTTAAATGCTTTTTAAATTCAAGCCACCATGTATATTCGATCTCTTCCATCTTGAATCTTGTTATCAGATTGATGATAAATCCGACGATGGGGAAGATCGCAAGAAACGGGCTGATCGTAAGGATCATGGCAGCCGAGACTAAAAGTGCTATAGCTCCGCCGAAGATCTTGCTTGAGATCACCACGGCTCCTTCTATCATGTGGTCCGCATTGTTTGCGACAAATACATATGTATCGTAGTATTCAGGATTGTCATAATATATCAGATCCATCCTGGAGTTTTTTTCTATAAGATCTCTCTGGATCTTTCCGTCAAGTTTTATTATCTTTGCCTTGGCCCATTCCTCTAAAAGCTGGCTTATCCATTCGATGCATACAACAAGGGCAAATGATATCAGAAGGATGATACATATATCAGAAAATGATGATTTGCCCATAAGGCCGTCGATTATCATCTTAAGGATAAACGTACCGTTAAGTGCCATGGCGGATTTAAGCACTACATTCATGATAAATATCTTTACGATCAGCGGTCTGTCATATTTGGCCGCATACTTTATCATAAATGCCGTGTTGCTTATAAGTCGTCTTATCGAGATCTTTTCTTCTTTATTCTTAGCCATAAAACGCCTCAGCTCCTTTCAGCATTTCCTCAGGCAGACTTTCCTGATAGTTTTCAGCCTGGAGTGTGAACATTTCATGATAGTATCCGTTAAGTGCTATCAGTTCTTCATGTGTTCCGCTTTCAACGACCTGTCCGTCCTTCATCAGATAGATCTTGTCAGCCATTCTCGCGCTCGAGAGTCTGTGTGATATGAAGATGACACCCTTGCCCTGTGAGAGTTTCATCATGTTGTTGTACATGTTGTACTCTGCAAGAGGATCAAGTGCGCTTGAGGGCTCATCAAGGATGACCATATCGGGGTCTTTGGCAAAGACTCTTGCTATCGCGATCTTCTGAGCCTGTCCTCCGGAAGGAACAAAGCCTTCCTCGTCAAATTCACGGCTCACAACGGTATCAAGACCTTTTACAAGGCCCTTATGCTCAACATCAAACTGTGCGCTTATAAGAGCTTTTCTTGCAAGCTCGTAATCATCTTCGCTCTCCGGTCTTCTCATCAGCACGTTTTCGATAAGAGGCATTGCGAATACCTGCAGATCCTGGAATACCGTGCCGAATCTTTCCCTGTATGAGTTACCGTCTATCTCATTTATATCGATGCCGTTTACGAGTATCTCTCCGGACTGGATCTCATAAAGACCCATTAAAAGCTTAATGAGCGTTGTCTTGCCCGCACCGTTATATCCGACGATGGCAAGCCTGTCACCCTTGTTCCATTTAAAGCTGATGTTTTTAAGTGTTTCGCTCTTTGCACCGGGATAGGTGAAGGAAACATTCTTTATCTCAACGCTCTTTATATCATCGATGACTGTTTTCTTTTCGATCTCCTTTACGGGTCTTTCAAGGAACTCCTCAAGGTTTTTGAAAAGCCTGCTCTCATTGCTCAAAAATATCCTGTTTTCAACAGCCTGCTTGAGCTGATTGGTAGAAAATGCCATTGCGCTTATCATAGCCACATAGCTTGAGATATCCGTTACATCGGTAAACTTTACTCTTACAACTACGTAAAAGTATGCGATGACACCGGCAAATATCGAATAGCTTCCTTTCATGATGAATGAATAGAAAGCGGACTTCATTCTGTATTTCATGGAAACAGTCTCCATCCTGTCGACTGCTTCTTCCTGTTTGTCTAACATGATGGAATTTATGTCAAAAAGACG
>JAEEQL010000096.1 GCA_016285265.1 Lachnospiraceae bacterium | reverse complement strand
TCTTTACTGTTGCTCCTTTGGCAGACTTTTTAATATCACTCTCACTGGATCCCATTCCGCTTCCTTCATTGGTGCAAAGTGGAAGGATGGTCTTTCCGGTGAAATCATATCTTTCCAGGAAAGTTGCAACCGCCATAGGAAATGTTCCCCAGTAGTTCGGGTATCCGAGAACGATGGTGTCATACTCATCGATGCTGCTTAGGTAATTTGCAAGCTCGGGGCGGGCGTTCTTCTGCTTGTCCTTCTTTGCTTCATCTATGCTGGTCATGTACACCGGTGAGTATGGATCCTTCATTTCGATCTTAAAGGTATCCGCGTCAATCATATCCTTCATAATGTCTGCCACAATTTCGGTATTGCCGACTTTTACATATCTCATTGCTCCGCCAAAATAGTTCTCATCCGCTCTTGAAAAGAATGCGATCAATGTTTTAGCCATCGTGTTATCCTCCGTTATTGTCTCTGTGACTGGTTTCCGGTCTTCTTTTTATTTCTTTTCGGTAACTAAATTATTTCATTCACCGCTTGAAAAATCCAATTCAAACATCCTATAATTAATTTAATTTTTAAATAGCAAATTATTGGAGAAATCATTAATATGACTACCAAACAGATAGATTACTGCATAGAGCTTGCTCATACGCTTAGTTTCAGCCGCGCTGCAGAGAATTCTTTTGTCAGTCAGCCCACTTTTTCCTATCAGATAAAGCTTTTAGAGGATGAAGTGGGTTTTAAGATTTTTGACAGAAACGGAAAAGGCGCTGCTCTCACTCCGGCAGGGCAGCAGTTTGTTACCTATCTGTCGGGCATGCGCGAGGACATGAAAAGGGCCATCGAGCAGGGACAGAACTTCAGTGCCAGATATACAGACAACATCTCTGTCTCAATGATGGTCAGACAGGCTATATACTTTCTGCCGGAGGCCATCCGTATATTTGAAAAGGAGCAACCCGGCGTGCAGGTCACTCCTCTGTTTCAGTACGATAACGGTGTGGAAAGCTTTTTAAAGGATGAGTCCGATGTCCTATTCGCACTGATTGAACAGACAAAACATATCCCGGGGATCAATGTCCACAAGCTATTTGATTCGGGAATATACCTTATCGCAGATAAAAACGATCCCCTTGCGAAAAAGAACATCATCACAGATAAAGATATCTACGGACGCACTCTCATGGTTGGAGGAGGATCTCCGGCGGCACTCAGAACAGTACAGCAAAGGCTTATCTCTTCAGGTAAAATCGAATATTTTAACAGTCCCGATCACGACTCTACACTTGTAAACATCGCATCCGGAAAAGGCATCTGTCTTGCTCCCGGATTCTTAAACGACCACAGCGGACAGTTTGCATGGATCCCATATGACAGCAGGGAATGCTTTCGCTGCGTGCTCTGCACTCACAAGACCGACAGCCGCGAGAGCCTTACCGCATTTATCAAAACACTTCAGAAGCTGTACAAAGATGCAGTAGCTTTCCCACTTTAGTTTTCGGATCATCTTACAATACACTCTATATCCCGGAACATTTTCCGGTCCCTATAGCAAGTTATCCTGCTCATCCGTGTAAAGACAAAGTAAGCCATTATTATTTCAATTTATTGATCATGTTTGCCAATGAAAGAAAATCTTCCGCCTTAACAATGGCTATTCCCTGTCCTTCATCTCCCAGAACAACCAGCTGGTCTCCGGGAGATATATCAAACAGCTTTCTGGCTTTTGCGGGAATCACTATCTGCCCCTTATCTCCCACTGTCACAAGGCCAAAGAGGTGCTTGCCCTTAGGAGGAACGGCAAATCCCATATTTTCCTCGGGCTCATAATTGGCCAGGTCGTCCAGAGACACTCCGAAAACATCAGCAAGCTGTTTGCATTTATCAAGATCCGGAATGCTCTCTCCGGCTTCCCATTTGGCGACGGATTGCCTCGTGACCCCAACCCTTTCGGCTATATCTTCCTGGGTCATTTGTAATATCTTTCTCATCTGAACCAGATTATCACTAAACATTTACTGCTCCTTCTTCTTTTTAATTCCAAGTACTGCCCATCTGAAAAACGGAATCCGTGAAATGATGGCATATAGACCATATCCGAAAACGAATCCTGCCACAAGGCTTAAAATGTAGCATACAGGCGCAGGCAAGAGCCCCGGCCTTGCAAAGATAAGAGCAACGGAAGAGATTCCAAGGTAATGGAATACGTATAGTCCGAAACTGTGAGCTGACATCCATTTGGAAAAAGATCCTGAAAAGTCGCCAAAACGTGCCATTCCTGCCAGCATTGCAAGCGATCCCACATACGCATCAAGTGCATATAAGAAGCCTCTGTTAATTGGCTTATCCGCATAGTTATCTCCAAAATACAAGGCAGCAAAAGCCACACATATCACCACAGCTGCCGCTATCAAAGGTACTGCGATCTTCTTCAGTCTTTCGATCACTTCATCGTTGGAGAACACGAAGTAACCAAGCATAAAGAACACAAAGTAAAATGCGATTCTGTAAACTGAAACAATGGGAGTATTAAGAATCTGCGATGCACCCCAGATCGGAAAAACAAACACTGCGATCAGCCACAGAGGAGTCTTCGCCCCGACTGCCAACAGCCTTCCTTTTTCAACCTTTCTGATAAGCACCAGCACCACGCAGTAGATCCACAGAAGATGCATATACCAGAGCACACCGCTGCCGGAGACAACCATGATCAAATAGATAATCGGTTTCGGAACTCCTTCAGACACAAGTCCGTCAAATCCTCCACCAAGTGACATGCTCACATATCCTTGAATGAATTGAAATGCAAAAAGGCCTATAGTAGAAGGTATCAGAAGTTTTAAAGTTCTGGACTTTATGAACTCCTTATCCGAATGTGAATCCAAAGACAGCCTGGCACTTATTCCCGAAACTACGAAAAGGACCGGCATAAACCACGGATATACCAGATACTGATATATGTCGTAGTACTGAACCGGCAGATCTGTGATCTTTCCCAGACCGCCAAGAACACCCTCAGCGTTATACATATATAACACATGATAGATCACAACAATAAAAACTGTGATCCAGCGAATGTTGTCCAAATAGTGTTTTCTCATACTTGTCCCACCTTTGCAATTTATTTTAACATAATTCTATTGCACTGATAGATATGAGTCCACCAATCAGAATTAACATTTTAGAGGCATTTGTGTTAAGAATTGTTGCTTTAGTTTTCCTTCAAAAACTGTCGGAACTTCACCGGGAAACAGCATTCCGAGAACACAAAAAGGACCACCTTCCCGAAATTACTTTCAAGAATGCGGTCCTTTTGAATTCAAATATTTTTCTTAAGACAAACTTTTAAGAGTCGGGAAGAGCAGGACATCACGTATGGAAGGTGAGTCGGTAAGGAGCATAACAAGTCTGTCGATTCCGTAACCGATGCCGCCAGTGGGAGGCATTCCTATCTCGAGTGCGTTGAGGAAATCCTCATCGGTGTGCTGTGCTTCATCATCGCCTGCCTCTGCAAGTGCATCCTGAGCAGCAAATCTTTCTCTCTGATCGATGGGATCGTTGAGCTCGGAATAAGCATTGCACATTTCCCAGGTGTTGATGAAAAGCTCGAAACGCTCTACCTTGGTGGGATCTGTGGGCTTCTTCTTGGTAAGAGGCGAGATCTCGATGGGATGATCCATTATGAATGTGGGCTGGATCAGTTCCTTCTCACAATACTCCTCGAAGAAGAGATTGATGATGTCGCCCTTCTTGTGACGCTCTTCATATTCGATATGATGCTCCTTGGCAAGAGCCTTGGCTGCATCATCACCGTCAACGGTATCGAAATCGATGCCGGCATATTTCTTGATGGCCTCGTTCATTGTAAGACGTGCGAAGGGCTGTCCGAGATCGATCTCGGTTCCCTGATAATTTATCTTGGTGGTTCCGAGAACCTTCTCCGCAACATACTTAAACATGGACTCTGTGAGTTCCATCATTCCGTAGTAATCGGTATATGCCTGATAGAGCTCCATGAGTGTGAACTCAGGATTGTGTCTGGTATCGACGCCCTCGTTTCTGTAAACACGGCCGATCTCGTAAACTCTCTCAAGTCCGCCTACGATAAGTCTCTTGAGGTAGAGCTCAAGGGAAATTCTGAGCTTTACATCCTCATCGAGTGCATTGTAATGTGTCTCGAAGGGTCTTGCAGCGGCACCGCCCGCATTGGATACGAGAGTGGGAGTCTCAACCTCCATGAAGTTTCTTCCGTCGAGGAAGTTTCTGATCTCCTTGAGGATAGCGGATCTCTTAACGAAGGTATCCTTTACCTCGGGATTCATGATGAGGTCCACATATCTCTGTCTGTATCTGGTGTCGGTATCTGTAAGTCCGTGGAACTTCTCGGGAAGTATCTGAAGGCTCTTGGAAAGAAGAACCATCCTGGTCGCATGAACTGAGATCTCACCGGTCATGGTCCTGAATACATATCCCTCGACTCCGAAGATATCGCCTATATCGGACTTCTTGAAATCAGCATAGGATTCCTCACCCAGAGCATCCTGGGAAGCATACACCTGAACCCTTCCCTTAAGATCCTGGATATTGGCAAAGGAAGCCTTGCCCATTACTCTCTTGAAAAGCATTCTTCCCGCAATGGAAACATTGATTGGAGATGCATCGAGGAGCTCGCGGCGCTTATTGTAAGCTTCCTTCTTAGCCTGACGGTATGCGGAGATGGTCTCATTGTCGGCACCCTCTGCAGGCTCGACAAGCTCGGGCTCTGCATAGTCCTTAAGGATCTCCTTTTCGTGTGCCTCGTAAAGGCTGATGACTTCATCGGTGTGATGGGTCTGATCAAACTTGGTGATCACAAAGGGATCCCTGCCTGCCGCCTGAAGGTCGGAAAGCTTCTGCCTTCTTACCTTGAGAAGCTGGCCTACGTCCTCCTGGGGAGCTTCTTTCTTATTCTGCTGATTTACGTCTGCCACTTTGATACCTTAATCCTTCCAGATGTCTATAATCTTGAACTTAAGTACGCCTGCGGGAGTTTCAACCTTAACGGTCTCACCTTTCTTGCTCTCCTTGAGAGCACGTCCTACAGGGCTTTCATCGGATATCATGAAATTGAGGGAATCTGCCTGGGAAGATCCAACAATCTTGTACTCGATGGTGTCGCCGCTCTCCATATTCTTAACCTTAACGAAGGTTCCGGAGATGATCTCGGCATTCTTAAGGAGTTCCTCAAGCTCGGCGATACGATCCTCGATCTTGCCCTGCTCGTCCTTGGCTGCATCATACTCAGCGTTCTCGGAAAGATCTCCCTGCTCGCGGGCTTCCTTGATCTTCTGTGCGATCTCCTGACGGCGGTTTACCTTGAGATCATGAAGTTCGTCCTCGTACTGTCTGAGTCCCTCTTTTGTAAGCTTGTTAGTATCTTCCATTATTAGGTGTCCCCTTTCTGTCCTTATAAGAAGATTAAACGCGCGGTGAACGGAATCTGAAGCTCTGTTCACTTTTTGCACTACGTGCAAGTACCCATTTTATCGATAAAATCGGCAATTGTCAAGAAAACGGGGCGGCCCTGAAGACCGCCCCGAATGGGTTTTCTGTAACTAACCAAGAAGATCTTTGAGAGCCTGCATTCCGGAAACGTCCGTAGCGGCCTTGTTGGAATCCTGGATCTGGAGGTATATCTCCTTACGATATACGGGTACTTCTCTGGGAGCCGAGATGCCTATCTTGACCTGGTCTCCCTTTATCTCGAGGATGGTCACTTCGATGTTGTTGCTGATGACCAGTGCCTCTCCTTTTTTACGGGAAAGTGCAAGCATCTTAGTTGCCCTCCTTTCTGGCCTTGAGAATGTCATAAATGGGGAATCTTACGGGGTAGTCATTACCCTCGACGATTATCTGGGCGCCCTTCTTTTCATCGGAATTGATGATGATGGGTCCCTGAAGGTTAACGGTCATCTTGGTGAGGTCGGTGGGAACGGTAACGGTTACGAGTACAACGATGTTCTCATCGCTCAGGTTTCCGAGATCGGAAAGAAGCTCTTCACTGACCTGGGGATTATATGTCTCACATACCATAAGAGGATTCATAACGGGCATTGCAAAGCCGGGCTCCTCTATGGACTGGAAATATCTGATACCTGCGTCGTTTCCCTTCTCCTCATCATGGATAAGAGTAAAATGCTTGAGATCGGGGAATCCTATGATTCCGTCCTCAAATGTAAGGATCTTCTCATCACTGATCTCTACTTCTCCGAAAATCTTGGTTTTGATAAGCATATGGTCTCCTTTCCCTTACAGATAATTAAGCAGAGTATTCTGCATTATCTTGCTTGTAGCCATCAGAGCGGCCTCATAAGTAACACTTGCGCTTTCAAGTCCGATAGCGACTTCGGTGATATCAATATCTTCGTTCTGGCTCTGAAGAGTCTCGAATGTGGTCTTCTGGTTCTGAAGCCTGGACTCGATGAGAGCGAGCTTTGAAGATCTTGTTCCGTTATTGGTGATCGCAAGGCTGGTGTCGTTCAGGTAACCCTGCATTGCGGTTATTCCCTGTTCGAAACGCTTCTGTGCGATGTCCTTCTGATAAGTGAATGCCTTGTTTGCGGCATCGAGCTGGTTCTGAAGGATGGTCCTGTCAGCGGGAGTCGTGGTGGACTCGAGCTTCTTCTCGATATCGGCGATGGCGTTCTCGAGATCAACGACTGCCTGCATTGCATTGACAAGGTCATCTATCTCTCTTCCGATTCCGAGCTTGAAGCACTCATCGGCGGTGGAATTGACTCTGATGGTGGTGTTGAAACCTACATCGTACTCGATGGACTGTCTTTCAAGAGTCGTATCCAGGTAAGATTCATTATACCTTAATAATGAAGTGCTATCTACATTAAATGTATTACCTGCCATCTCACCTTCCATGGATGCACTTCTGAAGAAGTGCTGGGGGCGGAGGTCTTCGGCCTTGAACTCTGTCTTCTGATAAGTGATCAGGATCTGGGATTCGTCCTTATCGCCGGTGGTTGCATCGTCCTTGGTAGCCATAAGCGTATCATAGACATTCTTGCCGAGGAGTATCTCTCCGGTATCCGACAGATAGATAACCGCATCGTTATCGCTTGCGGCAAGTGAGTAAGGATCCGTGCTTGGATCGCCGGGGTTTGCACCGGGAATGATATCGGTTGACTTATATGCTGTCATTCCGTTTATGGTCTGAAGAGTTCCGGCCGCATCATAGTACTGGATGATGGGCTCAGCGGAAAGCATATCGCTTCTGTAATCGCCCACATCATCAAGATCGTCATATGAAAGCCTGAATCTGTAGCAGGTGGACTGGCTTATGGGCTGCTCGGTAATGCCGGAATGGGTGGCATCGTTGAAATTGGCAGCGGTCCAGGTGGCGATATCGCCCTGGTTTACATGGGTTACGCTGTCGATCGCGGTACGGTCGACCTGCTCGGTCATCTGATATCTCATGTAGGTCTGCTTCTGGAAGGAAAGAGAGGTGTCGGTCCTGTATCCGGTAAATACATATCTTCCGGCATAGTCCGCATCACCGGTCTTGTAGATCTCGCTTGAAAAAGCCTTGAGTTCTTCGAGAATGGTGTTCCTGTCCGAGCTGGTAAGGTCACCGTTTGCGCCCTTGGTGCAGTCATTCTGGCAGGAAGTGATTATTGAAGAAAGGGAAGAAAGAGCATCCTCAGTTACCTTCAGCCAGCTGGTGGCATCTGGAATGTTCTTGGAATAGTACTGGGTTACCTCGGTAACGTTTGAACGCAGCCTAAGAGCCCTGATAGCGATAACAGGGTCGTCGGAAGGTCTTATTATCTTCTTTTCCGATGAAAGCTGGCTGGTGAGTTTGTCTTCGAGGATCTTATTGGTGTTGATATTGGAGAGGTTGTTCCTCTGCATTATCTTATTGGTAATACGCATATCTGCCTCCTGCGGGTTTTCCGCTCTTGGTCAGACATCCCTGTCGAACTGTGAGTGAAGGTTCCTTCCTTCACTGTGTTTCATTATACTCCGGTTTCGAGGATCAGTCTCTTGTATATTTCCTGGAAAACCGAGATCATCTTGGAGGAGAGGTTGAAAGCGTTCTGGAACTTGACCAGATTGACGGCTTCTTCGTCCTCATCAACTCCGGATACGGAAAGTCTTACATTTCCTATAGCCTGCTGGACCGATTCGTAGCTTGCAACTCCGGTATTTGCCGCTGCCGCGCCGAGAGCCACATCTGAGAGAACTCCCTCGAGGAATCCCGAAGCGGTGCTTCCCCTGAAGGAATTGATGTCTTTTTCGCTTGTCATGTCCTTGAGTGCTTCAAGGAGATCGTTCTGCTCAACGCCGTCGCCGGTCTTGAACTTATTGGTCATAAGAGTCGGATCGTTGACCATTGCGGTCAGTATCGAGAAATTCTCTGCGGTGAGCTTGTAGTAGCTGTCATCCGTAACATCTACCGTGATGCTCGTTCCGTAGGTTGACTGCTTGACCGTGTCTTCCTTTGACGTATATGCCCTGAGGAGTGTATCGGCTCTCCAGGTTCCCGTCTGGTCGGGGAAGAAGTACTGCTGGTCGTCGGTAGGCATATCGCCCGTGAACATTATCGTTCCGGTATTGTCATTACCCTGCTTGAGGATATCGTTGAACTTCTCTGCGAAGGTCCTTACCCACTCATTGAGCTGGTTCATATAGTAAGGAATTCCCTCGTACTTGATGTTCTCACCTATCTTGGCAGGCTTTCCGACACGGTCATTGGTGACGTGTCTGGGGTTGAGCTGCTGCTCATTGCTGAGAACGAACTTGTAAGTATAGGTTGCTACACCGCTCGCATCAATATCTACGCTGTATGACCAGGAATCGTAGTAAAATTCGGTATTTCCGAGGTTTATGATTCCGCCCTGATCGGAAAGATTACATTTATTGAGGTCGGTAAGGTAATCATTGGATACCTGTACGGTTACGGTATCGTGATCTCCGGTATCGGGATCGTTGTATCCGTTAACCCGGGTATCGATAACGGTTCCGTTGAAGAATTCTCCGTTATTTCCGTCCCTGAGTTCTACGAGTCCCCTGAGTTCTCCGCCGAGTCTTGCATTGGAGAGTTTGAACTTCTCGCCGTTCTCCCAGTAGACATCATAGAGGCCGTTGATATCGGTCATATTGACCTTCTCGAAATCTTCCCTTGCAACGCAGGTAAGATCGTTGTGTTCCTTGGCATCAACAAGTGTCTGGCCGCCGGCGATCTTTACTATATATCTGTAAGCTCCGGTCTCTCTCTCGGGATCGTTCTTGTCATATACGGGGAGCTCTTCGGTCTCGACATCGACTATCTCGGAGAGTCTGTCGACGAGGAGGTCTCTTCTGTCCCTGAGCTCGTTGGCCTTCTGACCGCCCATCTCTATTGTGGTGATCTGCTCGTTTAAGGTTGCGATCTCGGTGGAGATGGAGTTGATATCGTCTATTTTGATCTTGATCTCGGAGTTTACATCCTTCTGAACATTCTGAAGGTTTCCGACGATCTGGTTGAAGTAATCGGTAAGCTGTCCTGCATATCCGACGAACTGGCTCTTTGCGCTCGATGATCCGGGATCCTTCATGATCTCCTGGAGAGCGGTGGTCATGAGCTTGTCGTAGATCTGTGAAAAGCCGCCGTTCGTTCCGCTGTCATAGAAATAATCTTCAAGCTCTCTCATGTAATACTGCTTCATGTTGTATTCACCGAGCTTGGCGTTGTTGTTCCAGTACT